>NZ_LKET01000032.1:0-300000 GCF_001317355.1 Oxobacter pfennigii | reverse complement strand
GCAAAAGAATTCAATATACCTATTGCCGTAGGTTCTCAATCAGTGGCAGTTAAAGATAGGAATTTGAGAGAGAGCTTCTCCATTGTGAGAAAAGTAAATAAAAATGGCTTTATTTTAGCCAATGTGGGTGCCAATGTATCTAAAGATATGGCAAAAGAAGCAGTGGACATGATAGAAGCTGATGCATTGCAGCTGCATCTTAATGTACTGCAGGAGCTTATAATGCCTGAAGGTGACAGGAAATTCAAAGGCATACTTAATAATATTGCTGAAATAAAAAGTAAAATCCATGTACCCGTAATTGTAAAAGAGGTGGGTTTCGGTATGTCCGGTTCTGCTGCTCTAAAGCTTATTGATGCAGGTATACAAACTGTTGATATAGGAGGATATGGCGGAACAAATTTTGCCCGTATTGAGTCTTTAAGAAGAAATGATAATGTGGGGGAGAGCCTTTTAAACATAGGTATACCTACTGCTGTAAGCCTGATTGCTGTATGCAAATATAGACCTGAATTGTCGGTTATTTGCGGAGGGGGCATAAGAAACGGACTTGATGTAATAAAAGCATTGATGATGGGGGCAGATGCCGCATCCATTGCCTATCCCTTTCTTAAAGCCTATAAATCAAAAGGAGAAAAAGGAGTTTTTGATGAGCTCGAAAAATTTATTTATGAAATGAAAGTATCTATGATTTCTGCAGGGGTAAAGGAAATTTCTAAGCTCAATAGTGAAAGTATAATAATAACCGGCAAAACCTTGGAATGGATAAAGCAGCTTGAGTTAAAATAAAAAATATTTTTTCTGTAAGTAGTACAAGCTTTTTTATTTTCATACAGGAATTTAAGCGACGATATCGAATAAATACATTATTATCCAATTGGGGTGAACTCTATGAAAAAAAATATCTGTATAAGTTGCCAGAATAAGCGCGGCCGCAGGCAGTGCGTAAAATATAGAAATAATTTTATTTGCGGTGATTGCTGCAGCAGTATGCAGCTTAACTCATCCTGTCCTGAGAGCTGTATTCATTACGGTAAGCTTAATTCCAGAGATGTAAAAAATAAGATTACTGATTTGTTAAGCATAGCTGAGGATATCAAAAATAAAAATGCCAATGAAGCCTTAAAGATTATGGATAAAGCTCTTAAATTTGATGAAAACAATGTTGACTGCTATCTTGAAAAGGGCATCTTATTGGAGAGTCAAGGCAAATATGAAGAAGCTATAAAGTGTTTAAAAAGAGCAGGTGAGATAACTCAAAGCAGAGACGATATAATTTATGAAATAGTCAGGATTTATAAAAAGGCCAATAAGTTCTATGATGCCATTGAAGTTTTGTCAGGGATAAAAGATACATTGAAGGGTTCAGAAAAGGATTATCTTTTAGGAGAATGCTATTTTAATGAAGGTGATTTTGAAAAGGCTTCTTTGCATTTGCAAAGAGTCAAATCCAATCCTGATGTGCCGAAGGATAAGATAAACAACGCCAGAATAATGCTGAGCAAGATTTATATATCCCAAAAGATGAGCGAAAAAGCCATGGAAAATGCATTATCCATTGATGATGAATATAAAGAAGAAAAGGTGAAGCTCGTTGGTAAAATATATCTATCCAGCAATAGGTTTTATGAATTATTGGAATCCATCAACTCCACCAAAGAATTAAGCATGTGGGAGAAATACATGCTGCTTCAATGCCATCTTGCCATTAACAAAAACCATGAGGCTTATGGATTAAAAATAGTTGATGATTTGTTAAACAGCAATTTTTGCATTGAAAACGGTGATGAAGAGATAGCGCTTCTTGCTTTGAAAGTCAAATTAAGTTTTATTAATTTGAAGATGAATGCAGCATATGAAACATTTGAAAAACATGAAAGCTCCATATTAAAACAGTCAGAGGAAAACAGTGACTGCTTCGATGCTTCAATATTGATGGCTTATTTTTTATACACAATCGACAAGAGAAAAGCAATGGACATATATGAAAAGGTAATGGACATGGAACTGGGAAGCTTTATCATAGATGAACTATATAATGCTTTTGAGACCCTTGTCATAACACCTTATGTCAAAGCAAAAGCCCTAGTGAAATCTCTGGAGATTGTGAAATCCGGAAAAAATCTAAGCTTTAACCGTACAGCAATTGTTGCTGATGTTTTATATGAAATGGGAGAGTACTCCCAGGCCTATGATTTTTACAAAATATGTAATGATGCTGAAAAGCCGGACAGTAAAATTTTATATAAAATGTCTTGCTGCCTTTTAAAGCAAAATAAATACCATGAAGCCTTGAAAACTTTTACCGATATCTTAAGTCTTACAAAATTCATACCCGGCGTTTATGCCGGAATTATAAAATGTTGCCTGGAAAATGATATGGAATGGGATGAGTATTTCAACTGCCTCGAATTGGAAAAGTTAAGTTTTAGCGAGGTATATGACCTGGCGCAGACATATATGGAAAAAGAATATTATGACAAGTCAGGTTATTTATACAATCATATTCTGGATAAGTATAAAAATATGGATGTATACAGCAGAAAAATGGTATATCATAATTTGGTATGTGTTTATCGGCATCTTAAGAACATTGATAAAGCCATGGAAATTATAAATGAAATACCCGAAAAATATAAAGGGGAGCTTATAAAAATAGATGAGGCTTGCCTGTATTATGATGGTGAAGGACATGAAACTGCTGAAGTGATTCTCAGTGACTTTGAAGAGCACTCGGACAATCCTGAAGTTTATTTTAATTTAGCCTTAATAAAGATAAGGCTTGGCAAATTTAATGAGGCAAACTCATATTTTTGTAAAGCCATAGAAAAGCTGACAGAGGATAAAAATGGCAAGAGGATTAATGATTATAGTGAATATTGTGATATGCTCATTAAGTTTTATGCTAATTTAAGTCTTTGCTATCTTATGCAAGACCAGGGTGAGGACGCTCTTATCACAATAGAAAAAGCCATGGAAATTGAAAAAAATCAAAGAGTCATGGATATAACATTTATAGCTCAGCAAAAACTTTTAGGAAAAGAAATAAAGCCTGTGGATGAATTAATTCATCTTTTTGACGGCTGTCTGGCTATAAAAGATGGATTTACTAAGGATATAAAAAAATTGCTCAAGGGCATTTTATATAAAGCTTATCCAAAGGAAAATACCACATGGTCAAAGAATGAAACGACCTCCAATGTGGAAGCCTTTATAAGGAATGAAAGAAGGATATACAATAAAAACAAAGCTTCCATTGAACGCTCTGAGGGCACTGTACAAAGATATATAGACAATTTAATGCTGTCCTTTGAAAAAAGGATAGTTAATAAGACCTGGGAAGAAACCGCTGCTGCAGCCCTAGGCATAAAAAAATCAGCGGCGGCCATAGAATACGCTGATACATTAATGGAGCTGGGGGATAAATTGTTGGGGGATTTTGAATATATAAATCCCCGGGAGTATTTATATACCGCCCTCATACCTTATTTCAAAGCCCTGAAAATATTGGCTGTGGGTTTGATAAATCCTTATTATATTAAGAATTTAAATAATATGCCTGTGCCTAACGATATCCAAAGTTATAAAAACCTGGGCATATATTGCTATAAGACATCGGGGGAGACATATTACAGAATAGATTTTTCCTTTAATATCATGAGCAGCGAATATCTCTTTGAATTAAACTGCCACCCAGGACTTCGAAATAAATTTTTAAACTTTAAAAAGCACTATATGCCATGGGATAAGCTTATGTGGGTAATATCCGGTATAAAGAAGAAGTGGAATGTGGTAGACGACATTAAAAGCGCAGGGCTTTTGCTTTTGTTTTACTCCGGATTTGAAAATTATCTGGGTATAGAAGGCAGCTTTAAGAACGGTGATGAAATAATTGCCCTTGCGGGAAATCTCATACACTTAGGCAATGAAAGGGATTATTGTATAAAAAATATGATAAAGGGAGCATATGAGTTTGATTATTCTTTATATGCACGAAATGTCCGCCATCTGGCGCAAAAGTGCAGGGAAGGCTTATTAAAACTAAACAGAATAGAGTAGAATAAAAAGGGGTGTCGCATTTGAAACACTGTATTTACTGTGCTCGAGTTCTGCAAGTTCTAAGGTTCCCCGCCTTGAAAATACAAGAATTATTAAACTTCCTTCCTTCAAACAATCTAAAATTCTAAGTATTTTCTGCGGAAGAGTCACCAAGAGCTTTAGAGAGAACTCTCACAAATGCTCATTTACGTTGTTTCAAATGCGCCTCTCTTTTATTGTGCAGCAACAAGGTTCTAAGGACCCGCTAGAAATCTTCGATTGCTATAGCGGGTGGGGTTCTTATTTTTCCGAAGAATTATTAAATCCTGCCATGCTGGCAGATATATAACCACCAAGGAGACCGCCGATGTGTGCATAATTATCTATGCCCGGGGTGATAAATCCATAAAAAAGGTTAAAGCCTAAAACCGCCAGGATATTAAGGCCGGATGAAGTGGAAAAGAGTCCGGGAATTTTTCTTCCTAGAAAGAGGAGGGCGCCAAACATGCCAAAGATGGCCCCTGATGCACCGGCTGAAGGTACGGGTGAAAATACAAGGCTGCTTAAAGAACCTAAAATTGCCGATACAAAGTATATAAATAAGAATTTTTTATTTCCGTATATCCGCTCTACTATGCTGCCTAAATTATACAGGCCGTACATGTTGAAAGCTATATGGGCAAAGCCTATGTGTATAAAGGCTGAGGTTATAAGACGCCAGTATTGTCCGGCCAATATAAGTGAATTAATTTTTATTCCGAAGGACTTAAGCACATCAGGGTTTCTGGTTCCTCCCGCATATTCCATCATAACAAAAATCCCAATATTAATAAGGATAAGTATATATGTAAATACAGGCTTTTTGGATTTAATTATTATCCTGCTGCTTCCTTGTTTGTTTTTTAAAGCAGCATTGTTCATATAAACCTCAAAACTCTCAAAACCATCATAAGAAGGTATGTTAAGCATACATTCATTCAAAATATTATACACCCCTATTTTCATTAGGTCTGATTTATTGGGTGCAGCTATGCTTTTATTCTTAAGGTCAATAACTACAGGAATAAAAGTAGCCTGTAAAACAATGGAATGCTTGAAAAGGCTTAAAAGGATTTTAATTTCATCCTCACTTAAGCCATCCTGACTTACAAAAATATTATAGTAAATAACTGCTTTTCCGCCGGCGGCCTTATATGCGGATAACTGTTTATCCATTATTGTTTTCATATCAAGTGCCTCATTTTTTAATATGTTTTCCGCATCAGTAAAATTGATTATATTCAAGGCTCCCCATTTTTCTTTTATGAAGGAGTATTTTAATATATATTCTGTAAGCCATGGAGTTTCATAGACTGAAAAATTTAAATCTCCGGCTATTTTTTTGGCCGCACAATTTGCAAATATATCCTTCATATAAAAACCTCCAGGGTATCATAAAGATTATGCAGTAAGCATGCTTTTCATTTATTCTATCATTTATGGTATATAGTGGCTATAATATTTATTTTCGATACCACTAAAATTTACCATGATTACATAATAAAAAACTGCAGACTATAACAAATAAGGATAAGTATATATGCTGCTAAAGAGGTGATATTTTGAAAAAGAGGTTTTTAAGAGGTATGGCAACAGGGGCGATATTAGGAGCAACGGCTGGGCTGGCTTTCCTGCCGGGAATAGATAAGAAAGCCAAAGGTATAATTTCAAAGGCCGGAAAAGGCATTTCAGGCTTTGCAGGAGATTTTATTGATGGGGTTAAAAAAATTAACAGGTAAAGTATTTGCAATTTCAGGTCCGGTGCTGCCGGACCTGTTTTTGTGTCATTTTTTTATAAACAGCATATATAATAATGCGAGGATATTATGCTTTGTGACAGGAGGTGAGTTTATGAATTGTACCTTAATGCTTTATTTGGGCATTGATAGCATGAAAGGTATATTTTACGATGATAAAGGAAACGAGATAGAAGCATTTAAGATGCCTTTGAGCTTAAAAGCAGAAGGAGATTATATGGAACAGAATCCCGAAGAGTGGATAGATGGCGTATCAGAAATAATAAGGGAAATGAAATATAAAAACCGGGATTTAAGTATTCAATATATGTCTGTCATTTATCAGCCCGGGACATTTGTATTTGTTGACAGAGCGGGAAAGAACATAATGGGCGCTATAATGCCGGGAGACAAGAGAGCAAAATACCAGTCTGAAATATGCGAAAAAATGTTTAAAAAGCAAGGCAGCAGTCTTTATGCTCCCTGGAACAGTCTGGTATATCCCATAATATTATGGATTAAATACAATAAACCCGATGCATATAAAAGAATTTATAAAATACTCACTCCTGACGGCTATATATCCTACAGGCTGTGCGGAGAGACAGCCATCGATGTTTATTCTGCAGCTTTCTTAGGATACAGCATTAAAAATAACGATTATAATAATAAAATAATTAATTCGCTGGAAATCGAAAAGGGTATATTCCCCAGAGTGTGTAAAATAGGGGAATGCGTAGGGGTAATTGACGGTGAAGCTAAAGAGGAATTAGGGCTGAACACAGATTTGAAACTCTTAATGGGTTCGGGTATAATGCTTCCCATGGCCATGCTATTAAGCCGAAAAGGGATAAAAGGGATGGTATTTGACAGCGATACCTTCAACATATGCTTTGTTTCAGATAATTCAAAAATAAGAAAGCACAGTTTTATTACAAAAATACCTTTTAAGGATAATTCATATATCAATTTTATAAAGGGCAATTACCAGATCCAGTTTTTAAAATGGATAAAAGAAATTACTAAAGAAGAAAATACGGAAGATATAAACTATGCTTTAGGCAGCAGCGGAGTAATCATACTTCCCGAGATTTTTGGAGAATGGGAACATGATTACTGTGATTTAAGAGGAGGTGTCCTTGGTATTCAAAGGAATACATGTATAGATGATATAATCACTTCCTTTTATGAGGCGGCAGGCTTTACACTAAAAAGCAGCATAGAACATAATTTCAGCGATGAAATGCAGGTTGATTATATAGAAGTTATAGGAACTGAAAGAGATAAGCTTCTGTGCAGGGTACTGTCAAACGTAAATTCTGTAAAGGTTTTTATGGGTAATTCCCATAATGACATTATAAAAGAAGCCTTTTATATGGTAAAGGATATGCCGCGGCAGGATTATGACGATAGATTTGAAATGGTTCCTGAGGAAGAGATGAGCAGTAATTATAAAAGGCTTTATTCTCTTCACCATGGTGTCCGTAATTCACTTAAGGATATTTATAAATTAAGGCGGAAATTGCTCAGGCGAACAGATATAAAGCAATAATTTAAAGCATTGCAGCCAAAGGACTGTAGTTTGCAAATGCAGTCCTTTGGCTGTTATATAATTTTTCTTGTATAAATTTTAAGTATATTTTATAATACTATTAAATGAAAAATTAAAGAAAAGGAAATGTTTATGGAAATACTATCTTTAGGAGAAAAAATAAAACAGAGAAGAAAAGAACTTAATATGACACTTAAAGATCTGGCTGGAGAGAAGGTAACACCGGGACAAATAAGCCTTGTGGAATCCGGGAAATCAAAGCCCAGTATAGATCTTTTGGAATATATGGCACAAAAGCTTAAAGTAAGCATTGACAGCCTCTTAGAGACAGAGGAACATCAGGCTGAAAAACTCTGCGAATACTATGCAAAGATCACAGATGCTTCACTTTTAGCTGAAAACTATGAGCAGGCAAGGGAATCCATTAATAAGGGTATGGCATATGCCTTGCAATATGATCTGGAATACTATAAAGGATTAAATGAATTATACACCGGTAAAATTGAATTTGGATACGGAAACCTTGAAACTGCTCAGAGTATGTTTATAACAGCAAATGAGACATTTTTCAGAACAGGCAAAATGAGAAATGTTGTGGAGACTTATATCTATCTGGGGATGACAACCTATGAACTCTCATACTATAATTCCGCACTTAATTTTTATAAGCAGGCTGAGAGAATACTAGAGGAAAATAAAATTATAGACGATGACATATTAATGAACATTTATTTCAATATATCATTGTGCCATTCCAAACTTGGCAATCATAGCGCTACCATAGATTATCTTCTTTTAACCATGGAAAAACTAAAGCAGAAGAATGATAAATATCAATATGGGCAGTCTCTTTTAATGTTAAGCATATCATATAAAAGCCTCAACAGATTTGAGGAAGCTTTTTTATATGCAAATTCTGCAATAAGCGTTTTTAAGGAGTTGAACAATCAGGCATTTTTAGCCCGAGTGGAAACAAATATGGGAGGCATATTGTCTGAAATAGGAAATATAGAAGATTCTTTCAGGCATCTTGAAAATGCATATAAAATCAAGCTGGATACAAATGATAATTCGATAATAAGGACAATATTGCTGATGGTGGACAATCACATAAAGGAAAAGGATTACGATAAAGCATTGAATATACTTCTTGATCTTTATGAAAAATATAATGATGAGTGCTACAAGGAATACCGTCCTTCAATATATCATTACCTCTATAATTTATATTCCATGATAGGGGACATAAAGAGCGCCGAATTTTATCTTTTGGATGCCGTCAAATACCTTCAGAATATGGATATGCCTCTTCAGTTAGCCGACACCTATATAATGCTTGGAGAGTTCTATGGGAAGACAGGCAACAGCGGGGAAGCGATAAATCAAATAAGCAGGGGCATAAACATCTATAAAGAAAATGGCATTATTTTAAACAAAAAAATATAACATATTATGAATCCAGGACGATGTCCTGGATTTATATTTTATATGAAAATTATCCTTGAATTCGATTATTAGAAAACTAAATAGAATATTGTTAAATATTATTTAAAAAATTTCATATTTAGGGAGGAAAAATCAAAGATTTACAGAATATATATGTTAAATTCTGTTAGAGTCATTTTTCAAAATAATATGCAGGAGGTTAAACATGGAAATACTGACACTGGGAAATAAAATTAAAAACCGCAGAAAGGAATTGGAACTAACCTTGAAAGATCTGGCGGGAGACAGGGTAACACCAGCTCAGTTAAGCTATGTTGAAACTGACAAATGCAAACCAAGTCTGGATTTACTCGAATATATTGCCGAAAAACTCGGCCTGGAAATGGATTATCTTTTAGAAAGTGAAAAAAAACAAGTATCCAGATTTTGTGAATATAATATCAAATTATCCAATATAGATATCCTGCAAGGCAATTTTAAAGAAGCAAAAAACAGGATATTATTGGTATTAGAAACTGCAAAACCATATAATCTCAATGAGTATATTGGCGAGGCGGAAAAATGTCTTGGACTTGTATATAAAAATCTTTCTGATTACGATAATGCAAATCGTTATTTCCTGTCTGCCCTGCATAAGTTCTCTCAAATAAACAGCACCACTAAGATAATAGAAACCTATATAGAATTGGGTCTTGTGGCATATCAAAAGAATTACTACAGCTCGGCCTTAGGTTATATGAGGCAGGCTGAAAGAGTGGCGGAAAATTTAGAAGAGATACAGGCAATGCTGGAATTAAAACTTTTATATTATCTCATGATATTGTATGCCCAGGAAAATGATGTTGAAAAGTCTGTTCTTTATGCTGAGAAGGTTACAGAAGCACTGGAATTATACAGAGATAAGAAAAGGTTTGGAAACAAGCTTTTAGAGATGGGAAGAGCTTTTGAGAAACAGAACAAATATGAAAAAGCCATGGAATATGTTCAAGCATCCTCCTGTGTTTATGATGGCATGGACAATATGGACTTCATAGCCAAGATACAAACGGATATAGGCAAGGTTTATACCATGAACAGCGTATTGGAGAAATCCTACAATTATCTTTGCAAGAGTCTGGAAATAAAAAAAGCTATGGAGGATACCTCAATCCCTTTGACTCTTATCGAAATATCAAACAATCATATACTTAAAAAGGATTTTGATAAAGCACTTGAAATAATAAATGAAGCATTAAACATGTCCATAATAGCCGGAAACAGGGAGTATGAAGCTCTCGCCTACAGGCATCTTTTTAAAGCCTATATAGCTAAAGGGGATTATATAAAAGCCGAGGAAAGCATAAGGAGGAGCGCCGATATATTGGAGAGCATTGAATACAACAAAGAGCTTGCCGGGTGCTATATAGATATGAGTGAATTTTACAAGAGAATAAACAGAGAAAAAGATGCGGTAGAATATATAGCCAAGGCAATTGAATTATACCGAGTTCATTAAAGAACTATAAGGCACATCATAAATCCTATTCAACAGATTTTACATCACCATACTGTATGTATAACACTGTAAAATCTTTATTGTGCAATATCTGCATAAAATATTATAGTTTAAGGGGGAAGGGTATATGGAGATTCTTACGCTTGGTGAGAAAATCAGAAGAAAAAGAAAATCGCTTCGGCTCACCTTGAAAGATGTTGCGGGCGATAATGTCACGCCTGCGCAATTAAGTTATGTGGAATCAGATAAATGTAAACCAAGTAAAAGTTTGCTTAGATATATTTGTGAGAAAATCGAGCTTGATATTGAATATGCTCTGGAAAGTGAAAGCGATCAGGCCAGAAAATACTGCGATTATTTCATGCGAGAATATGAATTTTATATAAGACGGGGTGAAACAGAGGAAGCCCGGGCAAAGTTGGAAGAGGTAGAGAAGCTCTCGAAAGAATACGGGCTGGACCGGCACATGGGTATTGTCTGTTACAAAAAGGGAAAAGATTCACTGGATTTAAATGAATTATCAACGGCTGAATATTATACCTATACAGCAATGCAGCTTTTCATGAAACTAAATGAAACCAATTATATTGCAAAATGCTATCATAATTTAGGAATTATAGCGTCGAACCGAAGTTACTACGATGATGCCATTATACTTTTCAATAACGCACTGGATATTACCCAGTCAGCTCATGATAAGGATACTCTTTTCGTATGTGATATATTGTTTAATAAAGCCAGGGTTTATTATTATCAGAAAAACAGCAGCGCCTGCAATAAAACAATAGGGTATATAATAGATGAAATGATGTCCTTGGAACAAAACAAAAGAAATGCCCATATGATTTGTGAAGCAGCATTGATGGTCAGCAATATGGAACAAGCAGAAAAATATATTGAAGAGGCCGAAAATATTTACCAAATATCGGGACAAAAAGAGAAGATAGAATATTTAAATTCTGTAAGATTATTGCTATATGCTAAGTCAAAAAGATTCAATGACTTAAACCAATGCATTTCTAAAATTCATATTGAATTCATAAATGAGAATAACATAAAGATGGCAATTAATATACTGGAGGCAGCAAAAGAGCTGATAGAATCCGGCGATTACCATTATGCCAATACAATTCTTAATTTAATGGAAAAGGTTGAAGTAAAGCAACTGCAGGGATTATACAAGTACTTAAAATCAAAATTGCTTTGTACAAACGACAAGGAATCATCAATCAATTATTTTATAAGCAGCTTAGAGCAATTAGACAACAGGGATAACAGGAATATATGCATTGAAATTGCCGATTATTTAGGCAGTATTTATAAAGAAAAGAAGAGCTACTCAGAAGCTCTGCACTATTTTAAAATGTGTGCAAAGCTGTATAATAAAGATAATGGACTTATCAGCAATATTTCCTGAAGAAAAACACAATAAAAAAGAGCGTATCTGAATTTCTATTTAAGAGTACATGATACGCTCTCTTTTAGCATTTATATGTGAAAATTAAGAAAGTATCGGTGTATAACAAGGCTGTTGCTGTCAATAAACTTCTGAATGGGTACGTTTTTATGGAACTTATTATACATTCGATATCTTTCTTTAATATATTTTTCCGTTTCTTTAAGGAGGTTATTAGACATTATAGAGTAGCCGGGCAATAAAATGCTTTTATTGTTCATGGTGACAATTCTTGTGAATATGCCTGAATATCTTTTTACATATCGATTTAGTCTGTTATCCCGTATACATATCTTTTCTTCGGAGAATACATCCTTTACAAGAAGTCCGTTTTCCTCGGTGCCATGTACCTGATACAAGCCTTCATATGTATTTCTAAGATTCATCAAGGTATCTTTTTCAAAATTATTCAAGGCCATATTATTGTTTATACATTCTAATAAAGAATTTCCGTTGTGAAGCTTGTAGGAAAAAATAAGCCATTGTATGAAGGGTTTATAATTCAAATTCACTTTTGACCTGTTTACACTGTCAAAATATTTTCCAAAATATATGCGCTGCGCCATTTCTATTTCCCAAGTAAGGTCCATATCTTTTATATAGTTCACTATTTCATTGCCAATCCTGTCGTAGGACCTCAAAAGGCGTTCCTCATCAAAATTAATAATATCACCCAAAATTTCACTTCCTTTTCAAGTTTATGTACATAAAGGGTATTTTAAATTTCATTTTGCTTCGTATATAGTATTTCATTGCCTTTTATTTTTATTTAACTTTTTATATTAATTTATTTATATTTTATGAATGGTTGAGGCTTCAAAATACTACACATATATGCTGTAATAAAAACTTTCACCAATAAATATAAATGTATTGAATAAGTACTTCATAAAAGCCTTTAACAGAACTTTGAATTAAAAATATTAAGGACGGTGTAAAAAAATGGAGAGGAACTTTGGATTTAACAAAAATAACAGCTATGTAAACAGGGTAAGGAGTTCGAAAATGAGAACCATTAAAAAACCTGACATAAAAACCTTGGAAAATATGGCAAACCAGCTTATTGTGAGCGCTGTAATAATCCTTTTAGTAATAGTTTTATCTTCCATACAAAATCCCATGATTGCAAGAGTCATAACTGGTGTCAAATGGGTGGTAGGGACAGATTACGATTTTAAGACTGCGGCACTAAGCTTCAGGAATAATTTGTTCGCCGGTGCCGACAAAGAATCCCAGGCTGCCGGAAATATGGGAGAATTATCGGGGAGGACCGAGGCAATAGATGCACAGGCGGCATATATATCATCCCTTATGATAATTCCTGTTGAAGGGAAAATAACTTCCCCCTTTGGTTTAAGGATAAACCCCATAAATAAAAAGCAGGAGCAGCATACAGGGATAGATATTGCAGCAGAAAATGGCGCCCCCATTAAAGCTGCACTTGACGGAGTGGTAATAAAGACAGAAAACAACGACCAGATTGGCAAGGCAGTGACCATTAAACATGAAGGAGGTGTAGAAACCCTTTATGGGCATTGCTCGGAGATTTTGGTAAGCGTTAATGATGTTGTCAAAAAAGGAGATCATATTGCCAATGTAGGCGATACAGGCCAGGCTACGTCTTATCATCTTCATTTCGAAATAAGAAAGGACGGAAACGCCATAGATCCGATAAATGTTATTCCGGATATGAAGGAGCTTGAATAGGTGGGGTATTTTAAAAAGCTGATTTCAAAGATAAAACTTAATAAATATTTCGGTGCCTTAATTATTTTATGTGCTTTTACAGGATTTCTTAAAGAAATGGCACTGCTTTTTTTCTTTGTGACCTTTCATGAGCTGCTTCATTGCATTACCGCCATAGCTTTCGGATTAAGGGTAGAATCAATAGAGTTGTTCCCCTTCGGTGGAGTAGCAAAGATAGATAATCTTGAAGGGGCAAGGGCATATAAGGAGATAATAACGGCCTGTGCCGGTCCCGCAGGAAATGCTGCAATTGCAATGATATTTTTGATACTCGATAAATACGGCGTGAAAATACCGGACTACAACTATATCATGGACATAAATATTTCCCTTGCTCTCTTTAATTTGCTTCCCGGCCTGCCTTTAGACGGAGGGAGAATGTTAAGAGCGTCCATGAAATATTTTATAGGTTTTAGGAAAGCTACAAGGACAGCGGTAATGGCAGGCAAGATTATTGCCGTATTGCTGTTTTTAACAGGGTTCATATCCTATTTTTTCACTGATTTGAATTTAAGCCTGATTTTGGTTCCTTTCTTCGTTTACTTTTCAGCAGAAAATGAGGAGAAAAGCATAATGTACACCATAATGAAGGATGTGGTTTCAAAAAACCTTCATATAACGGACAGCGGCATCATGGAAGCTTATGTATTGTGTGTCTATGAGGACACCAGGGTAAGGGAAATATTAAAACATTTCGACCTTCATAAATATCACATCATATTTTTAATAAACAGGGATTATGAGATACAGGCCCTTTTAACAGAGGCTCAGATAATGGAAGGGTTACAGAGCCATGAAGGGGATATCACAATAAAACAGTTGTATATAGAAGGTGCATTTAAGGATTAGCTTGAATGTACCTTCTGTATATGCAAAATTATTTAATATGTGAAAATATATGTCTGTGGAAGGAAATGATAAAATATAGTATGATAATGTAAGAAAATTATAAAAATAATATGTAATGAGCTAAATGTCAGTCAGGAGGATAAAAATGGTGGTAAACTTGCCCGATGAAGTTTTATATAAAGTGGAAAAACCGGCAAGGTATATAGGAAATGAAATGAACAGCGTTCATAAAGAGCCTCAAAGTGTCAAAATAAGGTTTGCGTTTTGTTTTCCGGATGTTTATGAAGTAGGAATGTCCCATCTTGGTATGAAAATACTTTATCACATGTTAAATGAAAGAGAGGACACTTACTGTGAAAGGGTATTTGCTCCATGGACGGATATGGAGGAGCAGATGAGAAAAAGGGATATACCCTTGTTTGCGCTGGAGTCAAAAGAAGCAGTTACGTACTTTGATTTTGTGGGATTTACCCTTCAATATGAAATGAGCTTTACAAATATAATAAATATGCTGGACCTTGCAAAAATACCTATAAAAGCAACTGAACGAAAAGAGGAAAATCCTTTTGTAATATTAGGAGGCCCCTGTGCTTACAATTCCGAGCCATTATGGGAGATAGCGGATATTGTGGTTTTAGGTGAGAGTGAAGAAGCCCTAAATGAATTGATGGATTTGTATATAAAATGGAAAGAAAACAATAAACCCAGAAAGGAATTTTTAAAGGCGGCTTCTTCATTGAAAGGCGTATATATACCTGCCTTTTATGATGTTGAATATAACGATGACGGTACCATAAAGAAGCTTTTTCCAATAGATGAGGCTCCTCAAACAGTTTCAAAAAGATTTATAAAAAGATTGGATGATTCATATTTTCCAAAGGATATAATAGTACCCTATACCGAAATAGTCCATGACAGGATAATGCTGGAGGTGTTCAGAGGCTGCACCAGAGGCTGCAGATTCTGTCAGGCCGGTTTTATATACCGCCCCGTAAGGGAAAAAAGCAGAAAAAAATTGATGTCTGATGCAGCTTCTTTGATTGAAAATACAGGTTATGAAGAGCTGTCCTTGACATCTTTGAGCATTTGCGATTATTCCGATATAAAAGGCCTTGTGAATGACCTTATAGAAAATTATGAAGAAAGCAAGGTCGGTATATCACTGCCATCCCTTCGAATCGATTCTTTTTCCGTTGATTTAATCAATGAAATACAAAAGGTGAGAAAAACTGGCTTAACCTTTGCACCGGAAGCCGGAAGCCAGAGGATGAGAGATGTAATAAACAAGGGTGTAACGGAGGAAGACCTTATGAAATCCACTTCCGATGCATTCAAATTGGGGTGGAGCAATATAAAACTCTATTTTATGATAGGCCTGCCTGGCGAAACCTTTGAAGATATTGAGGGTATTGCTGCCTTAGCATACAAGGTGATGGATGAATATTATAAAGTTCCAAAAGAACAGAGGAAAAAGGGGTTGAACATCACCGTAAGCACCTCCTCATTTGTACCCAAAGCCTTTACTCCTTTTCAATGGGAGCCTCAAAATACAATGGAGGAGCTTAAAGAAAAACAGTATTTCCTGAAGAATAAAATAAAATCCAAGCAGATAACATATAACTGGCATGCATCGCCGGTTAGTTTCCTTGAGGGAATATTTGCAAGAGGGGACAGGAAACTTTCAAAGGTATTAATTAATGCCTGGGAAAAGGGCTGTAAATTCGACGGCTGGGATGAGCATTTCAAATTCGATTTATGGATGGAAGCCTTTGAAGAATGCGGTATTGATCCTGCATTTTATGCCAATCGCAGAAGGGAATATGATGAAATCCTGCCCTGGGACCATTTAAATATAGGTATACCAAAAGAATATCTTATAAATGAGCATAAAAAATCCATGGAAGAAAACTTAACGACCGATTGCAGGGAAGGCTGCCACAGCTGCGGCATTCTTGAGTTTGAAAAAAGCGGGGTGTGTTTTGATGGCGCGTTATCTTCTTAAGTTCTCTAAAGGATACGGTATAAAATTCATATCCCACTTGGACTTAATGAAATCTTTGCAGAGGGCAATAAGAAGATCGAAAATTCCAATATCATATTCCAGAGGTTTTAATCCCCATGCTGATTTTTCACTGGCCACTCCTTTGGCTGTCGGAACCTGGAGTAAAGGGGAATACATGGACTTAAAGCTTGACTTATCCTTGGATGCTGATGTATTGGAGGAGGAATTAAGAAAGGCACTTCCTTCTGAAATAAAGATAATCAAAATAAAGAACATTGATGATAAGATGCCTTCTTTGATGTCTCTGGTTAAAGCAGCATCCTATGAGGTTACCTTGGTAAATGTTAATGAAAATATTGATAAGGGATTTGTAAAAGAATTTCTGAATATTGATGAGATTAAGGTCTTAAAGCAAAGCAAAAAAGGGGAAAGGATCATTGATATAAAACCCATGATTCGCGAATTATCATTAATAGACATTGAAGGCGGCATTGGACGAATTTTTGCAATGGTGGATTGCGGGAGCACAAGCAATCTAAACCCCGAATTAATAGTAGATGCACTGAGACTAAATATAAAAGGGCTTGAAAACATTGAAATACGAGACATAAAAAAGCTTGAGACCTATTTTAATATAAATAATAAAATAATGACTCCCTTAGATTTTCCGGAGAGTGATGTTTAATGAATGAAATATATATAGATGCAGGCAGAAGTGAATTTCGCGCCGTGGTTTTAGATGACGGTGAATTAGCGGAAATACATATAGACAGGCAGAATAAGGAAGCAGTTTCCGGCAATATATATAAAGGCAGGGTGGAAAACGTCTTGCCCGGCATGCAAGCGGCATTTATCGATATAGGCCTTCAAAGAAACGCTTTTTTATATGTCAAGGATGCCTTGCCATATAATTTATACGGAAGTCATGGCAAAGATGAAATATCTATAAAAAGCATATTAAACATAGGTGATGAAATAATCGTCCAGGTTTCAAAGGAACCATCAGGCGGGAAGGGGGCACGGGTTACCACCCATATAGCCATTCCCGGAAGATTTATGGTATTAATGCCTGGAATAGATTATATCGGCATTTCCAGAAGAATAGAGGATGAAGAAGAACGTCACAGGCTAAAGGATTTAGCCAATAAATTAAAGCCGCAAAATGCAGGGATAATAGTTAGGACTGAAGCAGAAGGAAAGACTGAAGAGGATTTTACGGAGGATATTAACTTTTTATTGATTCTCAGCAATAAGATTTACAGTGAATTCAATGTAGTAAAAGCTCCCCGGCTTTTACATAAAGATATGGATTTGGTGTATAAAAGCTTAAGGGATCTATTTACCCGGAACACAAAAAAACTGGTAATCAATGATTTAAACTCCTATAAAAGAGCACAGGAATTGATAGGTTTTTTCTCCCCAAGCCAAAAAAAGGATATAGAATATTATGAAGGAAGCGCTAATATCTTTGATGCCTACGGCATAGAGGGGAAAATTGAAAAAGCCCTTTCAAGAAAGGTATGGTTAAAGTCCGGAGGGTATATTGTAATAGATCACACTGAAGCCCTTACATCCATAGATGTAAACACTGGAAAATTCACGGGAAGCATAAGTCTTAAGGATACGGTATTATCAACCAACAAGGAGGCTGCAAAAGAAATAGCAAGGCAGCTACGAATAAGGGATATAGGCGGGATTGTCATAATTGATTTTATAGATATGGAAAACCCGGAACACAGGCAAATGGTCGTTGACATATTAAGAAAAGAGCTTAAAAAAGACAGGACTAAAAGCAGTGTTTTAGGTATCACCCAATTGGGCTTGGTGGAGATGACCAGAAAAAAAGCAGGGAAAAGGCTTAATTCAATACTTCAAAAAAACTGCCCTCTGTGCCAGGGAAGCGGCAGAATTTTAGATGAAGAATGTATGGTACAAAGACTTGAAAATAAGCTGGAGCAGATTGTAAAGGAATCCGATGCTCCCGGCATATTAATTGAGGTTAATGATGCAGTAGAACATTATTTGAAAAATTCCTATATAGATTATGCTAAAAGTCTGGAAGACACATACAAAAGAAGAATAATTCTTAAGGGCTTTAGTAATATCGATTATTCAGTAGTCAATATAAAGCTTTTAGATCAAAATGAAATCAATACCGAACATAAAAACCCTGTAAATGAGGGAGATAAAATAGAAATAAGAGCACTTAAATCTAAATATATCAATGCATCTAAAAGGCAGAAGATTATGGATGGAATTGTAAGTGAAGTTTTGTATAATCAAAATGGTGAAGTAGATAAAATAATGGTAGATATAAGTAATAAAGGTTAATTTATTGACACAAAATATCAATTATGATACAATACTTTGGTAAGCCGCACGTGCAGGGTTTTAAAGCGCGCAAGCGTACCCGATAACGGCGAGTCTCTTGTAGAGGAGGTGTTTTGATGTACGCTATTATTGCAACTGGTGGAAAACAATACAGGGTGTCAGAAGGCGACATTATTTACGTTGAAAAGCTTGCAGCAGAAGCAGATTCAACTGTTGAATTTAATGAAGTTGTAGCAGTTTCAGCTGAGGGTAAGCTTTCAGTAGGAAAGCCTAACGTTGAAGGTGCAAGTGTTGTTGGTAAGGTATTAGCCCAGGGAAAAGAAAAGAAAATTATCGTTTTCAAATACAAGGCTAAAAAGGATTACCGTAGAAAGCAGGGTCACCGTCAGCCTTATACAAAGGTCCAGATAGAAAAAATCAATGCATAGAAATTAATCTTAAAGTATTAATATAATACTATTTATCGGGAGGTGAGCAATAATGGCTCATAAGAAAGGGGTCGGAAGTTCCAGAAACGGAAGGGACAGTGAGTCTAAACGCCTTGGGGTTAAAAGAGCCGACGGCCAGTTTGTACTTGCAGGTAACATATTAGTAAGACAAAGAGGAACTAAAATCCATCCGGGGCAAAATGTGGGTATAGGAAGCGATGACACATTATTTGCCAAAATTGATGGAGTAGTAAAGTTCGAGAGAAAAGGCAAAGACAAAAAACAGGTAAGCATTTATCAGACCCAGGAAGCTGCACAATAAGAAAGTACCTGATTATTTAAGGACTTCAGGGCATTATCATTAAGATGATATGCCGAAGTCCTTTTTTAAACCATTATGAAGGAATAATTATCCTTAAAATTGAGGGGTGATTGGATGAAAGCATGTGATGAAATACAATTAAATACCGACACAGAGATAGTCAAATATTTAAGAGAGCAAAGACATGATTTTATGAATCATATTCAGGTTATCTGGGGATACCTGCAATTGAATAAGGCAGAAGCTGCGGCAAAATATATTGCCGAACTCAATAAAAAGTTTGCCGTTTCAGGGATGCTCTTTAAAACCAATAACCCGGTATTGTCTTTATTTTTATATAATTATATAAGAAAGATACAAAAATTCGGCATGGATGTTGATTTAGATATAGATGTGGAGAGCATCGGAGATGTTTTTTTCTTTGATATTATAAAATTGACACAGTTTTTGGAAAAGATTTTTGATGAGGTTATAGAACATACACATAAGCTTAAGGAAAAAATAATTTACATAGATATTTATGAAGAAGACAGGCTTTATTTAACGGTTTCAAATTATAATAATGCTGATGATAATTTTGAATTGCAGGAAGGTCAGAACAATGAAGAATTGATGGATTATTTAAACTATTTGAAAGAAATTGATGCAAAGGTTCAATACAAAACTATGGGAGACTTTATTTTAATAAGCATAGGTTTTTTGAACAGGGAGGCATAGACCTCCTTAAATCATGCTATTCATACAGAGGCTTGATTTAGGAAAAGTGGTGTAATACTTTTTATAAATGCTAATAATACTTGTATATAAATACTTGGTTTATATTTGAACGAAAATTATCATATTCCATAGTTTGAGGGTGAAAAAATGTTTATTGATACAGCTAAAATATATATAAAATCCGGCGATGGAGGAAACGGCTCCGTATCCTTCAGAAGAGAAAAATACATTCCCAGAGGAGGCCCTGACGGCGGTGATGCCGGAAGAGGCGGGGACATAATATTCCAGGTGAATACCGGTCTTAGAACCCTATTAGATTTTCGATATAAAAAGAAGCATATTGCAGAAAACGGTGAAAACGGAAGCGCTGCCAACTGTCACGGAAAAGATGGCAAGGACCTTATAATTAATGTGCCTCCGGGCACATTGATAAAGGATGCTGAAACGGGAGGAAAGATAGCCGATCTTACAATGGAAAATCAAAGGGTTGTTGTCTTAAAAGGCGGCAAGGGGGGCAAGGGTAATGCCAGGTTTGCCACTGCAACAAGACAGGCTCCTAATTTTGCCGAACCCGGTCAGTTGGGGGAAGAAAGATGGGTGGTTCTTGAATTAAAGCTTCTTGCAGACTGCGGGCTTATCGGCTTCCCCAATGTAGGAAAGTCGACAATTCTATCCATGGTAACTGCAGCAAAGCCTAAGATAGCAAATTACCACTTCACTACAATTACGCCTAACTTAGGAGTGGTGGAGGTTCCCGGGGGAAACAGCTTTGTCTTAGCCGATATACCCGGGCTTATTGAAGGCGCCCATGAAGGAGTAGGCTTAGGCCATGAATTCCTTCGACATGTGGAGAGGACAAAAATACTTATTCACGTGGTAGACATATCGGGCATTGAGGGAAGGAACCCTATCGAGGATTTTGATAAAATAAATTCGGAGTTGAAATTATACAGCGACAAACTGGCGCAAAAACCTCAGGTTGTAGCAGCCAATAAAAGCGATATTCTACAGTCCGATGAGCTATATAATGAATTCTTAAATGAGATGGAAAAAAGAGGTCACAAGGTATTTAAAATATCCGCAGCCACCAATAAAGGGTTAAAAGAGCTCATGCTTTATGTATCTGATATGCTTAAAGATACTCCGGAACCCATTGAGGAAGAGGAAATGGAAGATTATATCAACCTTGATGAAGAAAAGGATGGAAAGGATTTTAAAATATATAAGGACGACGATGTTTACGTGGTGGAAGGTCCTTTTGTTGACAGGATTTTCAGGAAGGTCAACATATATGATAATGAGTCCTTAAAATATTTTCAGAAGGTATTGAGGAGAAACGGCATAATAGATGAGCTTAAAAGCATGGGAATAAAAGACGGAGAAACGGTAAGAATGAATGAATTAGAATTTGATTTTATTGACTAGGGGGTTAACGCAATGAACAGTAAACAGAGAGCTTATTTAAGGTCTCTTGCAAATACATTGAATCCAGTGCTTATTTTAGGCAAGGGAGGCATAGATGAAGATGTTGTAAAACAGGCGGATGGCGTATTGGAGACAAAAGAGCTTATAAAGATCAGCGTCCTTCAAAACAGTTCAATAACCTCCCGGGAAGCATGTGAAATGTTGTGTGAGGCAACGGGAGCAGAGCCGGTACAGGTAATAGGCAATAAATTTGTTATATACAGAAAATCCATGGAAAAGCCTTATATTGAATTGCCGTGAATATAAGGCAGAGGCTGTTCAATTTTGAACAACGTAATGAGCATTGTGAGGGTTCTTTAAAAGTTCTTGGCGACGCAGCCAAAGAAAACGCTTAGAATTTTTGATTGTTTGAGTAAGAGCGAGTTATCAAAAATTCTTGTATTTTCAAGGCAGGGAACCTTAGAACTTGCAGAACTTGAACATAGCGAATGGTCTTCAAAATTGAGCAGCCTCTTTTATACTTCAAAAAAAAATTAAAATAGTGTAAAATATTCTTTAGTTGCATACCCATAAATTTATAAGGTGGGAGCATGAAAAATGGATAACCTGCTAAAAAGGTTAAAGGAACAAAAGGTTCAAAGAGTGGCTGTCATGGGAGGCACCTTTGATCCCATACATCACGGTCACTTGGTTACAGCAGAAATAGTAAGGGTGAAGTACGATTTTGACAAAGTTGTTTTTATTCCTTCGGGTATACCTCCTCACAAGGAAGACTCGAGCGTCACATTAAGTGAACACAGGCTTAATATGGTTAAGCTGGCCATAGATACAAATCCCTATTTCGAAGTATCCCGCATGGAAATAGACAGGGGAGGGTATACATATACAATTGATACAATAATAGAATTTATAAATTATCTTGGAAATAATCTTTCTATTCATTTTATTACTGGTGCCGATGTAATGTTTCAGATACTGTCCTGGAAAGATGCAAAAGAGCTTTTAAGCCTGTGCAAATTCATTGCAGTCACTCGCCCTGGATATGACAAAAGTGCATTGAATATAAAGGTTGAAGAATTGATTGATAAATATAAAAGCGATATAACAATATTGGAGGTGCCGGCAATTGCCATATCTTCCACAGAAATAAGACGTCGGGTAAATTCAAATTTATCCATAAAATATCTTCTTCCCGAGAAGGTGGAAGAATACATAAAGAAAAACCGGCTGTATATTAATCGGGAGAAGGACTATGATAAATGATATAACAGAAAAATTAAAAGCCATGCTAAGCCCTAAAAGGTATATGCATTCTTTAGGTGTTCGTGATACTGCCGTAAAACTAGCCAAATTATATGGAACTGATGAAGATAAAGCGGCAATAGCAGGACTTATCCATGACTGTGCCAAGGGACTCTCCGATGAGTTGCTTTTAAAAATTGCAAGGGAAATAGGTATTGAAACACAGGGAATTTATGAAAAGCAGCCGGAGCTTTTACATGGACCGGCAGGTACATATATGGCAAAAAAGGATTTTAAAATAGAGGATGAGGAAATACTTCATTCCATCATGTGCCATACCACCGGATGTGAGAACATGTCGCTGTTGGATAAAATAATATATATTGCAGACTATATTGAGCCCAACAGAAGTTTTCCCGGGTTGGAAGAATTAAGGAAAGCAGCTTTTAGGGATATTGACGAGGCTATGCTTTTAGCCTTAGATAATACCATAAAGCATGTTATAAATAAAAAGCAAATGATTGATATACAAACCATAAAAGCGAGGAATTATATATTATATAATTATTTTAAATGACGTAGCCATTTGAAATAATTGCGCCATAATGAATCCTTGCGGGATTCATTGACATGAATTTTACACAGTAAAATTCATAATATAATAGCCGCAAATAAAGGGAGCAAAATAAATGAAAAGAGCTGTCTCTGTACTTATTATCATTTTTATGACCGCAGCTTTAGTTACTACGGGAATGCTTTATGTATATTTAAACGGTTTCTCCCCAAAAGAAGGCGAGACTAACAAAACCACAATTAAACCAAAGGAAGTTAAAGCCGGGCAGCCTTTGAACATACTGTTATTAGGAGTAGATATCGGTGTGGCCGGCTCGAAAAACAGCCCTAAAAGGTCGGATACTATGATGGTTATCCATTATGACCCCAAAACCTCCGACGTAACCGTAGTATCCATACCCAGAGATACAAAAGTAACAATAAACGGAAACACAGAGAAGATAAATGCCGCCCATGCCATAGGGGGCCCCGAAAAATCTGTGGAAGCCGTACAAAAACTCCTGGGAATAAATATAAATTATTATGTGGAAGTAAATTATGAAGGCTTCAGGCAATTTATAGATGCCATAGGAGGTATCGATACAGTGATACCTTATAATATGGACTATGATGATGATGCACAAAATTTGCATATACATTTTAAAAAAGGCCAGAAAGTCCATCTTGACGGCAAAAAAGCCGAGCAGTTTGTAAGATGGAGAAAGAATAACGACGGAAGCGGATATGCCGACGGTGATTTGGGGAGGATAAGGACTCAGCAGGAATTTATGCTCAAAGTCATAGAAAAGCTTAAATCCCCTGCAATAATATTAAAGATACCTACATTAGTAAAACTTCTTCCCGAATATATCTCTACCAATATGGATGCCGCAACCATACTGAATTTTTCAATGGACGTACCTAAAATAAACGGTGAATCCATTCAAAAATATACCTTAAACGGCAGTTCAAAGATTATAGACGGTCTTTGGTATTTTGTATATGAACCGGACAAAAACAAGGATATGGTTGCTGCTTTAGGAGCAGAAAACGTAAGCGGCATTAAAAAGACAGATAACAAGGATATAAAAATTCAGGTTTTAAACGGTTCCGGCGAAAAGGATGCCGAACTTAGAGTTAAGCAATATTTAGAGGAAAAAGGATATAATGTAGCTAATACGGGAAATATTTCAGGTGTCAGGTTTACCGCATCACATATAATTGATAAATCCTTAAAAAGCGGAAATGCCAAACAGGTGGCGGATGACCTTGACATAAGCAACATTGAAAAGGATGAGGACAATATATCAAATGTTGACATAGTAGTTATTGTTGGTGCAGATACAAATAAATTATTTAATTGATTTAACTTGGGAGGTTGAATTTTTGTTAGACGATTCAAAAGCGCTTATACTTCACGCATGTAATGCAGGTGAGAATAAAAAAGCCAAGGATATCAAGGTTTTGGATATTAGCAGTATATCACCCATAACCGACTATTTTGTTTTATTCAGCGGTTCATCAACAGTTCAGGTTAGAGCCATTGCCGATGAGGTTGAAGAAAAGTTGACCGAAAAAGGTTATGCATTGCTTCATAAAGAAGGGTATAATGCCTCCAGATGGATACTTCTTGATTTCGGGGATGTTATAGTTCACGTTTTTCATGAAGAAGACAGGGAGTTTTATAATCTAGAGAGGTTATGGGCAGACGCTGATGTAATAAATTTTTAAATCATAGGAGGATTCGTATGAAGAAGATTATAAAAACAGACAAAGCTCCGGCAGCCATAGGTCCATATTCCCAGGCTGTGGAAGTTGGGAATTTAATTTACACCTCAGGTCAGATTCCCATTAGCCCCAAGACCGGGGATCTTGTATCAGGAGATATCAAAAAAGCTACGGCTCAATGCATAGAAAACTTAAAAGCCATAGCTGAAGCAGCCGGCTGTACTTTAAATGACGTAGTTAAAACCACAGTGTTTTTAAAGGACATGAATCAATTCACAGAAATGAATGAAGTTTACGGTTCATATTTTGTAACTGACCAGCCTGCCAGATCCTGCGTACAGGCAGCAAAACTGCCAAGGGACGTGGATGTGGAAATAGAGGCTATTATATTAAAAAAGTAAAATAAGATAAAAGGGGCTGTTACACTTTGAATGGTGTGCACCCCGTCAGTAGACAGGGGAAATAATTAAAGGTTTAAGATAACCGTCATCTCATATAGTAGAAATGACGGTTATCTTATGCAGATAATAGTACCTCATGAGCCTCCATCGGCATCAGGGTCACCAGCTTCCGCTGATATCTGCGGTTGCTGTGGTAATCAAGATAATCCTCTATAGCCTTCACCAAAAGGGTTTGAATATCAACTTTCATATATAATAAAAGCATTATTAAACTATTTGATAATGCTTTTATTATTTAGTATTTGCATAAATAATTTTGTATAATGTTCATATAAAATATCAAAGCGGAGATGTTTATGAAATTACAATATAAAATAGCATTATTTACGACAATCATATTAATAATGGTTATAGGAATTATTGGGGGACTTTCATACAAACAGATGAATTAAAATTTAAAATATTCCGGGTATTTTTATTGAAATAAAAATACCAGCACCGAAAGAGGCTGCATTGGCAACAAAAGCATATAGCGAAGTAATCCGTTTTTTCATTTTCTCTGAGTCTGCATATTTATGAAGATGTTTTGAATATATGAAAGCCTCTATAAAAAATATCAGAAGCTCCATCCAGATGTAATTAAACACAAACAACATACTGCCGTAGCTATAATTTGTTAAATTGAGCAAAATGTTTAAAATAGACTGGGTAATTATATTGACTGTTCCTATAATAAACAGCTGCTTTTTTGCCCTGAAGCCGAATAAAAATGCCAGAAATATTTCTATAGCTATGGTTGCAATAATTCTGATAAACATAGAAACCAATTCCCATGTATAATCGTAATTTTTCACTGCCTCAATACCTTTTATAGTTGAAAGCGGCGGTATAAATAAATTTTTTACATCTACTTTGAAATAGCTGTCAAAGGCATAGCGCTCATAGGCTTCATCACTTACAGCAAAGCTGTCCTCGACGGGAAAATAGAGCAAAATTTTGAATTTGGGAGGAGGATAATATCCCCAGATAAATTGTGAAGTTTCGTTGCAATCATTAAAATACTGCAAAAAATAAAATCCGTCTTCATCCTTGTAGGAATTAAATTTCTGCCATATTTCATAATCTGCATCGCCTTCACTAAATCGTTGATTTCCAGGATGTTCACCCAGGGCGCTGTGAGGACCTGTTGATGGTATTTCGGATAACAGGGTTACAAAGTAATTTTTGCCCTCCAAGCCTTCAAAATTTATGACTACAGAGGGTTTTGGCCCCATATCTGCATGGGCATATATGGGGTTTATTATAAGCATTGACCAAAGTAATAATATAAGAAAAAATAATTTATTTTTCATAAACTGCACCTGCCAGATATTATTATTTAATTTGATTTAAGTATATCATTAAGATAGTAAAAGATAAAAGAACTTAAGCAATGGGGGGCTCAGGTTCTCTCAGCAACATAATAATACCATCAATATCAAATCCCAATTTGAGATAACCCTTAAATCCTCGAAACTTTTTTATAAGCACTTTAAAACCATTATTAAGCTTAGTTTTATCATTCCAAGAGGCACCTTCTTAGATAATGTATTTATCAATAAAGGCGTCGACAATATGGTTGGTTCTTTAAAACTTATATGATAAGATGAAAATGTAGTTAATTATTATACTTAATTTGCAGCATCAATATATTTCAGGAGGGGAGCAAGATTAAATATTTGCCAAATGCCATTTCTGTAATGCGGATAGTTTGTTCAGTGATTTTATTGTTTTTAAAACCCATGTCTTCCTTATTTTTTATCCTTTATATATTGTGTGGCATAAGCGACTTTCTGGATGGATATATAGCGAGAAAAACAAACCAAACAAGTAAATTTGGAGCGGTTATTGACAGTACCGCCGATCTTATTTTCTATGCAGTATTGCTTATGATATTCATTCCTATTATTAAAATGCCATTGTGGGTACTCATCTGGATTGGGGCAATAACTATCATCCGTATAGGCTCACTTATAATAGGATTTATAAGATACCAGGCAATTGCTTTTTTACATACTTATGCCAATAAAGCCTCCGGATTTGCCCTGTTTTGTTTTCCGTTTCTCTATAACTTTTTAGGATTGATTATAACTGCAGGTATTTTGTGTTCCATGGCGAGTATTTCGGCGTTAGAAGAACTTATGATAAATATAACTTCAAAACACCTTTCAAGAGATGTTAAAAGCATATTCGAAAAAACAAAGAATGAGAAATCAAGATATTAATATGTTTAACAGTAAAATAATCTTGGAAAGGAAGAGTCGATATGGGTATTAGAAAATCAATAAAATATTTTTTGCCGATAATCCTTATGGCAATTTTGTTGATATCATGTAAAGAAAGTAAAGGTGAGGCAGATAAGACCGGATCCTGGAGCCAAATTAATCAAACCATAGAAAGAGATGAAAAGTGGCAGAAGATAGTATCAGGCAGCCCTTTTAAGCTGGGGGAAAGATATGTAAAAGGAAGCTGGTATACAGGAAAGGATGATGAAAAAGAGGATTATTACGGTATTGAGTATGGTACATATCCATCTTTAGACGGATCTACCGTTGCTGTACCTATGGCTATGGAGTTTGCAAGACAACATCTTGATTTGTCCGATGATGATGCAAAGGATTTTGTATTTTTCAATACCACACATCAATCTTATGAAAACCTTATATATTCACGGCCAAACAGCGGTGGAATGATTCGTTCAACAACCACCTTTTTAGATGAAAACCAACCGGTAGATTTGATTATTGCAACAGAACCGTCACAAGAAGAGCTAACTCTTGCAAAGGATAATAATGTAGAACTTTTAACGGAGCCTGTATGTTACGATGCATTTGTATTTATAACTCATAAGGAAAATCCGGTAGACAGCCTTTCGGTTGAAGAAATTCAAAAGATTTATTCCGGGGAAATCACAAATTGGAAAGAAGTGGGAGGAGACAATGCCAAAATAATTTCTTACCAAAGAGAAGAAAACTCCGGCAGCCAGACAGCTATGAAAAATCTGGTTATGAAAGGCATCCCCATGCTTCCGCCTGAAACCACAAAAGTATCAATCGGGATGGGAGCTTTAATCGATGCTGTGGCTGAATACAAAAACTCCAGAAACAGCATAGGATACACTTATAAATATTATATAGATACTCTATATAAAAATGAAAACATAAAGATTTTGAACATTGAAGGCATATCCCCTTCTCCTGATAATATGAGAAATTCAACTTATCCTTTTTCAACCTGTTATTATGGAGTTATCCGTAAAAGTGATAAAGATAACACAGGCGGCCGCTTTCTTCAATGGATGATTTCGGAGGAAGGTCAAAAGTGCATCGCCCAGGCAGGTTATATAACATTAAAATGACAATGTGAGGGAGGAGCATACTTATGAATTGTCCCTACTGCGGTATGGATATGGAGGCCGGTGTTATACAAAGCCCACATGAGATTAACTGGCTACCCAAAAAACATTTTTTTGGGAGAGCGGAATTTCATAAAGGGTCCATAATTTTATCCGAGTTTTCATATTTGAGAGGATCGGCAGCCAAAGCATATCTTTGCAGGAACTGCGAGAAGATTGTCATAGATTATAAGGACGGAAGCTGCGATCTAAACAAAAAAAATGAATAATTCGATTTTTAAAAGGTATCTGCATTTATGCACATGCCTTTTTTTATTATGACTAAGCACGTAGCAATAAATTATGTTATACATATAATGTCTATGAGTGAAGTCACTTAATCTAAAGCTAAAAATAAGGAGGTGTTTTGAAAATGAAAAGCAGACAGCATACAAATAGTTCGGAACAGGATAAGGCTACTCGGTGCATGACATGCGCATATTATGAAAAGTGCTCCCGAAAATGCATATTAGGACCTACAGGGCCTGCAGGACCTGCAGGAGATATAGGACCCACCGGGTGTACAGGGGATATGGGGCCAAAGGGAGAAACGGGACCAACCGGGCCATCAGGTGCCACGGGTGCGACAGGAGCTACAGGTGAAATGGGCCCGCCGGGCGGCAGGGGACCAAAAGGAGAAAGAGGAGAAAGAGGCCCAACAGGTGCTCCGGGTTCCAAAATTCTAGCATATGGTTATATATATAATTTAACACCAATAACCCATGCAGCCATAGAGGGGAATGGCGATATACCATTAAATGGCAACGGCCCGTTAATGGGGGTGTCTCACATTGAGGGCGACACAATTGTAAACATACACAGCTCTGGATCCTATCAAATACATTATTGCGTGAATGCAGACGTGGGTTTTGGCACATCTCTGGCTTTAACCGTGAACGGAACTGTTGTTCCGTCAACCAGAATACCCATGGGATTTACCTGTGCATGGGGGATAGCCATTTTAAATCTCATGGCAGGAGATGCTATAACCTTAAGGAATGATTCATCATCTTCAATGGTGTTGGCTTCCGAACCTAATGTAAGCGCACAGCTTAATTTAATCCAGATAGCAGAGTTAAGTTAATATTATTATATATAAGTTATTTTAACTGTAAGTGGGTTTCGTTGCTATATTTATAGATATCTTCTGACTTTTTTAAAATACTCTTCATATTCCTTGCCATAGTGTATTTTAAGAAAAGCTTCTTCACGCAGTATCTGCCTATGAATGGCAATTGAAAGCAGTATAAGAACACAAATGATTACTAAATTTGGGTATAGCAAAAACATACCCGTGAAGAATATAAGAAAAGAAATATATATAGGATTACGACTTATTGCAAACATCCCGGATGTCACAAGCTTATCGGGATGTTTTTCATCTATGCCTACTCGAAAGGAATCACCAAAGGATATAAGGGTGGATGAAAACCCCAAGATTCCTGCTACACATAGTAATATTCCTGATAAATCAGATACTTTGCTTATCCAAAAGGATTTAATGAGAATTGGCGGGATAGGTAAATTAAAAGTACAGGCAAAAACAGTGTAAATAAAAAGAATAAATAAAGGCACAAGAAAAAAATCATTCCTGTCTGTTTCTCCAAATACAATGGCTGTTATGCCTTTTCTTTTAAGTGTCATGGACCTTAAGGCTATGAGTATAAAAAACAGAATGAGAATTATAACACTGAAATATTTCAACTAGGAACACTCCTTCATTATTTTATCGGCGCCTTCTTTTTATGAGCTCCGCGCCTGCAAAAAATCCGGCAATAACAAATGCCGCTCCCGTTAACAAATAAGAATTGTATTGATTTTTGATACCGTTATTATAGCTCTTATAATTGTAGAGGGAAGTTATAGGAAGATCATGGGCAGCTGTTACATCAACGCTGCCTAAGTTTTTGCCATTATAGCTGTACTCTATATAGCCTATGGTCTGCCCCTTTAAAATATATCCTTTGAAGCCGTTTATTATTTGAAGGCTGGATATTATATCGCAATCTCCCTTGACTTCTTTGGTAAAATATAAATCCTTTGAGGCCTTTAAAGGCAATTCAAGGTTGGTGTTTGCTATTTTAAGGCTGGTGATTAAATTTCCGGCAGCTACTCCCATCACAGTTTCAAAATTTTCAAAACCATAGTTCATTAAAGCATAAGCATCCTCCCACAGCCCCGGCTTTTTGTCACAAAGAAGCACAACCATAAGGTCGGTATACTCTCTGTAAGCTGTTGCTACCAGGCTGTGGCCAGACTCTGTTGTATATCCCGTTTTAGCGCCGTTTGCACCTTCCACATGAAAGCGGTTGTTATACATAAGCCTGTTGTTGGAATGAAAATACCTTCTCTCGGGCTGCTTGTTTGTTGGCTCTAAGGTATAGGAGCGTGTAGTTACTATTTTTCTGTAAGTCTCGTATTTCATAGCTTCTTTTGTAATGAGATATAAATCATAGGCTGATGTATAATGATCAGGGTTGTATAAACCATGGGGATTTGTAAAATTAGTGTTTTTGCATCCCAATTCCTTGGCCTTTTTATTCATAAGCTTAGCGAATTCTTCATCGGAGCCGGCTATATGCTCTGCAAAAGCTGAAGCCACGTCGTTTGCCGATTCGATTAAAAGGGCATATAAAAGCTGATCTACTGTGAACTCTTCGCCTTCGAATATGTATATTTTACTGCCCTTTACATAAGGCGGATTTTCCCCCACAATAACCTTATCATCCAGTTGACAATGCTCAAGTACCAATAAGGCTGTCATTATTTTCGTAGTACTGGCAGGATAAAATTTTACATCTTTGTTTTTTTCAAATAAAATCCTGCCGGTATTGGATTCAATGAGTAAAGCCCCCTCTGCGGCAACAGAAGGAGTTGAAGCAAATGCCGCTGTAGCGGTACAAAATATTGTAATTATGATAAGAAAAAGCAGTCTTTTCACGACATCACCCAAAAAAAATAGTCAATATTAAGTATATCAAAAATATAAATATTTATCGATATATACAAGATGTAAAATAATGTAATAAAATTTGCTGTTTTTAGGAAGAATTTAGATATCTTTTTAAAAGGTGGTGTTAAATTGCTTAAACTTAAAAAATACGAGGAAAAAATAATAATGATTGCAATAGTGATATTATTGATTATTATTGCTGTCATGAGAATAGTTGTATTTAAATCCGACAGCGTCAGGGTCATAAAAACAGACTCTGACAGTGAGCAAAGTATTGAAGATGGCGATGAAAAAAGCTCCGGCAAATTATATGTTCATATAACGGGCGAAGTTAACAAGCCCGGCTTATATGAACTAAATACCGGTGACAGGGTAAAGGATGCGGTTAATAAAGCTTCAGGCTTTACAGATGATGCCGATACTTCTTCAATAAACCTGGCGGGAAAACTTAAGGACGAGCAATTTATCTATGTTCCAAAGAAAAGTGCCCAAGGAGAATCCTTAAATCAGGAGAGTAACACCATGATAAACGGCAAAATAAACGTCAATGCGGCCACGGCCAGAGAATTGGATGAATTTCTGCCCGGTATTGGAGAAACCTATGCCAACAATATTGTAAATTACAGAACTAAAAACGGAAGGTTTAATTCTGTCGATGAGCTTAAAAAGGTGGAGGGCATAGGCAGCGGGAAGCGCTTTGAAAATATAAAAGATTTGGTAACGGTAAATTGAGAACATTTACCTCGGAGGTTTTGGTTATATATTACATAATTGGCATTAAAGCATTTTGTCAGTTATAATAGAATTAAGCAATAAGTTTGCTAAATTATGAAAAGGAGGTGTCTTCATGGAAAAGATTAAATTAACCCACATGACGGGAAGCTCCGGCTGAGCCGCTAAAATAGGGCCTGAAACCCTGGCACAGGTTCTGTGTCATATACCTAAAGTACATAATCCCAATCTTTTGGTGGGAATAGATACTTCTGACGATGCGGCAGTATATAAAATCAATGAAGATACCGCTATAATAGAGACCTTGGATTTTTTTACTCCAATCGTGGATGACCCTTATATGTTCGGTCAGATTGCTGCTGCCAATTCCTTGAGTGATGTTTACGCTATGGGCGGCACACCTTTATTTGCTCTTAATATTGTATGCTTTCCAACCTGCCTTTCAATGGATATTTTAGGTGAGATTATAAAAGGCGGAGCAGACAAGGTCAAAGAAGCAGGAGCCATAATTGTAGGAGGGCATTCCATAGATGATAAAGAGCCGAAATACGGCCTCGCCGTTACGGGAATCGTCCACCCTAAAAAAGTATGGGCAAATATAGGGGCAAATGCCGGTGATACATTGATACTCACAAAGCCCTTGGGAACAGGAATAATAAACACGTCAATAAAGGGAGAGTTAGCCACGGAAAAAAATATAGAAAATGCCGTTAAAACCATGGCTTATTTAAATAAATACGCTTTTGATATTGCAAATAAATACAGCATAAGCGCATGTACGGATATTACCGGCTTTGGTTTTTTGGGACATCTAAATGAGATGGTTTCAGGCAGCGGAGCCTCTGCCGTAATTCATTATGATGATATAAAAATGCTCTCCGGTGCAGAAGATTTTGCCAAGATGGGAATTGTCCCCGAGGGAGCCTACAGGAATCGAAAGTATCTTAATGGAAAAATTGAATTTACTGCTAAAATCCAGGAATTTAAGAGGGATATATTGTTTGACCCCCAGACCTCAGGCGGCTTACTTCTTGCAGTTAAAAAAGAAGATGCAAATGAACTTATAAATGAGCTTCAGAATATAGAGACTCCGGCAAGCATTGTGGGAGAGATTATCGAAAAGAAGGCATTTTCTATATATGTCGATTAATATATCTCTTAAACGGAGGATGCAATGGATAAAAAAGAGTTGCTTCGTATAATACCAAAGGTTGATGAGTTATTAAACAATAAAAAAATAGATGAATTGAAGGAATTATTTCCCAGGACATTAATTGTGGAAGGCATAAGGGAAGCTTTAGATAAAATAAGGGAAAGGATATTAAACACCCCTGAAAATGAGATTCTTGAGCTTTATATCAACCCTGATTCAATAGCAGATGATGTTGCAAATAGGGTTTCAAAGCTTAATAAAAGGCATCTGAGGAGAGTTATTAACGCCGCAGGAGTTATCATACACACTAACTTGGGAAGAAGTATTTTATGTGATGAAGCCTTAGATGCAGTTTTAGATGCAGCGGGAAATTACTGCAATCTGGAATATGATACGGCTAAGGGAATAAGGGGCTCCAGGTATAGTCATCTTGATGAAATAATAAAAAGAATAACCGGTGCAGAATCCTCAATAGCAGTCAATAACAATGCCGCTGCCGTTCTTTTGGTATTGAGCACATTATGCAAAGACAAGGAAGTAATAGTGTCCCGCGGAGAACTTGTTGAAATAGGAGGATCTTTTAGGATACCTGAAGTTATGGAGCAAAGCGGTACAAGGCTCATTGAAGTAGGATCAACAAACAAGACTCATTTATATGATTACAAAAATGCAATAAATGAAAACACCGGAGCAATATTAAAGGTTCATACCAGCAACTATAGAATACTCGGATTTACTGAGGAAGTAAGCACAAAGGAACTATCTCACCTGGCAAAAGCAAATAACTTACCACTGATTAATGATATTGGAAGCGGGAGCTTCATTGACTTCTCAAAATACGGAATGGAGTATGAGCCTACGGTTAAGGATGCTATAAACAATGGCGCTGATGTAGTAACCTTCAGCGGGGATAAGATGCTGGGCGGGCCCCAGGCGGGTATTATAACGGGTAGCAAAAAATACATAGATTTAATGAAAAAAAATCCCCTGACCAGGGCATTAAGACCGGACAAAATGACGATTGCAGCTTTAGAAGCCACTTTGAGGATATATATTGAAGAGGATAAAGCCATTGAAAACATACCTACATTAAGGATGATTACTGAAGATAAGGAAAAAGTCAAGCTTAAGGCTCAAAGGCTTTCAAGAATGATAAAAAGTATTTTAAGCGACAGAGCAAAGATCAGTATAATTGAAGAAAATTCACAGATCGGGGGAGGCTCCATGCCCCTTCAGCTTTTGCCTACCTATGCGCTGGCGATTAATTCCTTGAATATATCGCCTGAAGTTTTGGAAGAAAGGCTTAGAAATGCTGACATACCCATTATTGCCAGGCTAAAGAACGATAGTATTCTTATGGATTTGAGGACAGTCAGAGATGAAGAGCTTACAATAATTAAAGATACAATCAATAAAGTATTATAGGGAGAAGATTATGAAACACATAATTATAGGCACGGCAGGACATATAGACCATGGCAAAACCACCCTCATAAAAGCCTTGACAGGCAGGGATACGGATACATTAAGAGAGGAAAAGGAGAGAGGAATCTCCATAAATTTAGGTTTCACGTATTTTGACCTGCCCTCGGGAAAGAGGGCAGGTATTGTCGATGTTCCCGGTCATGAAAAATTTATTAAGAATATGCTTGCAGGGGTAAGCGGTATAGATATGGTTCTCCTTGTAATTGCAGCGGATGAGGGAATAATGCCGCAGACAAGAGAGCACTTAAATATATTGTCTCTCTTGGATGTAAAAAAAGGCATTGTGGTAATTACCAAAAAGGATATGGTGGATGATGAATGGCTGGAAGTCATAACCGACGATATAAGTGAATATCTTAAAGGCAGTTTTTTGGAGAATGCCGATATGGTGTTTGTGTCCTCGGTAAATGGTGATGGCATCGGAGAACTCATTGAAAAGATAGATAAGCTTTCCGAGGAAGTTACGGAAAAAACCAGCGATGATTCCTTCCGTCTGCCCATTGACAGAGTATTTACCATCAGCGGCTTTGGTACGGTCATAACGGGAACCCTTGTTAACGGCTCTGTTTCCGAAGGGGATAAAATTGAAGTATACCCCAATAATATCATAACAAAGGTGAGGAGTATTCACGTCCATGACCAGCCGGTAAAAGAGGCTTACGCGGGGCAGCGTGTGGCAATAAATATATCTAATGTAAAGGTTGAGGATATTAAAAGAGGAGATGTAGCAGCAGAAGCAGGTTCCATGGAATCCTCCATGATGATAGACTGCAGGCTTAACTATTTAAAGGATGCAGAAAAGCCATTGGAAAACAGGGACAGGGTGAGAATATACCATGGTACTAACGAAGTATTTGGAAGGGTGTATCTTTTAGATAAGGAAGTCTTAGAACCCGGGGAAACCTGTCTTGCACAGATTAGGCTGGAGATCCCGCTGCCTTCTCAAAGAGGGGATAAATATGTAATACGTGCCTATTCCCCCATGATTACCATAGGCGGAGGGACAATAATAGACCCATATCCTGCAAAGCATAAAAGGTTTGATAAAAAAGTCATAGCTGAGCTTTCAACAAAGGAAAAGGGAAACCCTAAGGATATAATTGAACAGGTAATATTTAAAAACAGCAGGAATTTTCCCAATATGGGAAGCATCATAAAATTATCGGGCAGCAAGGAAACAGAAGCCGGAGGTATTTTAGCTGAGCTTTTGGAAGAAGGAAAAATTTTAAGCTTTAATGCGGGGGAAGGCATATGCTATGCCCATACAAAATTTATTAATGCATTGTCGGCGGAAATAACAGTACAGCTCAATGAATTTCACAGAACGAATCCCTTAAAATACGGTATGGCAAAAGAGGAAGTTAAAAGCCGTATTTTTGAGAGCAATATCAGACAGAAGCTGTTTGATGATGTTCTAGCATATTTTCAGGATAAGAAGCTCATAAAGGCAAATCAAAAATATTTATCTCTTTATAATCATGATATCACCCTGACACCATTACAGCAGGAAATAAAGGCAAAATTAGAAGACATATATAAGAGCGCCGGAATCAATGTTCCAAACTTTCAGGAGGCAACAGACAAGACCGGCAAGGATTCAAATACTGTAAAAAAGGTATTTGAATTGATGATTGATACGGGAGAGCTTATTAAAATAAACGAAGAAATGACCATTGCCTCCGATATTTATTTAAAAGCCATAGATTGTGTCAGGAATATTGTGAAAAATGAAGGCGAAGTGACGCTGGCACAATACAGGGATGCCCTTAATACCAGCAGGAAATATGCTGTTGCACTTCTTGAATACTTTGATCAGCATAAAATAACAAAGCGGATAGGAGATAAAAGGGTATTATATTAATATCTTTAAGGATTAACAGCAAGCTAATGGACATAATAATAGGTGGCATTAGATTTTATGAGCCAGTATAAATATTTTCTATACTGAGATTTGATTGCATAGAAAAAAGCTATATGCTATAATGATTGCTGTGCAATCATTGCGACATGAAATTTGCCATGCAAATTTCATATCTGGGGGTAGATAGGTGCTGGTGTGCCTGCCGGTCTTCAAAACCGAGTTGTCGCGCTAATACCGTGACGGGTGGGTTCGATTCCCACATACTCCCGCCAAAGTATTGATTATCAAGGTTCTAACGGATTTTAAAAAATTTGCTGGAACCTTGTCTGTTTTTTGAAAAATATTCAAACCGATATGCTGATTGCTTCTAAACCAAAAAATAAGAAAGGTAGTGTTTTCAATGGGTAAGAAGCAATTGCAAGTAACAAAGTATAACGGTCATAGACCGCTTATGCTGGATGTACGGAAAAATATGGGGTGTATTACAATTGAGGACTTTTTCAAGTTACATGATATATTTATAGAGTTCAAAACATTGGAGAGACTTGCTCCAAGGACTATAGATGATCATAAAATCCACATGAAACATATGAAAAATGATATTGATGAGGAAGAACGGCCTATAGTAAACCGTTTAGTTGATATAGATTTATTAAGAGGGTATTTATACTACATGATGCATCAAAAGCAATATGAGCCTGCTACCATTAATATCAGGCTAAGGACGCTAAAATGCTACTTGAAATGGCTATTTGATGAGGAGAATATTTAGACGTAAATTATTCAATAAAACTTAAATTGCTGAAAGTCCCACAGGACACAATAAAACCGTTATCAGATGGTGATGTGAAGAAAATGCTTTATGCACCGGATAAAAGTACATATGCAGGTTACAGGGACTTTGTTTTAATGGTTCTCATGCTTGATTGTGGGATAAGGATAAATGAAGCGTATATCTAGGATTCAGACATCTCGTGAAAGTTCAGGGAAAACATATGCTTAGTAAGAATGTATCAGTTGTATTTTCCGGAATAGCAAGCATAGTACAAATTATTATATGGTATTTAAGATATGGAAAATAGTAATATTCTTGTTATCCAAGCATTATAAAGTAATTATCTTCATTTTGTCAGGATAAAAATTACGAAATCTAATGTTTAAAATCTCATGAGCTTGTATATAATTTTAATGCTTGTTAATACTCAATGTTCATTTTTTCATAATTTAAGTCTCCTTTGAAAAATAGTCCTGCAAATAGGGCTATTTTTGTTTTATATTTAGATTATAATATAATTGATTCTCAAGAAAATTATTTTATTAGGGAGTTATAGAGATGTTTAGAAATGATTTACCAAGTTTACTTTTTGAAAAAATATATAAAGTTGAGCCATATCCGGATTCTGTAGAACCAGTACCTAGAATGATTGAAGAAACAGCATTTTTTCCAGGTGGTAAAGGACTATGGATGGAAAATACAACAAATATCCTACCATCAATACTTGTATTAGGACAAGATTTTTCAGCTTTAAAAGAATACCTTAAAATAGTGAATTCTAAATCAAAGGACTTAGAGTGTCCAACCTGGAGAAACATCATTAAGCTATTTAAAGAAGCGGATATATCTCTGAGCGAGTGTTTTTTTTCAAATGTTTTTATGGGATTAAGAAAAACAGAATCAATGGTTGGCAAATTTCCTGGGTTTAAGGATAAGGAATTTACTCAAAGGAATTTAGAATTTCTGGCATTTCAAATTGAAATTATAAAACCTAAACTTATTATTACCTTAGGTAGATATGCAATTAATATGCTGGCAAATTTATCATCACAGACTTTAAAAAGTTGGAAAAAAGCAAAATCTTTCAATGATATAGATGAGGCCATTAAATTTGATGTTGAATTTAGAAATCACCGATGCAATTGTGTTTCTTTGGTTCATCCTTGTATGAGGCACTCAAATATTAAACGAAGGCGATACAATAACTATATGGGCAATCATGCAGAGTTAAATATGCTTAGGGATGCTTTAAATCAGTAAATGCAATTTGTTATGGTTGCAATCAAGCCAAATTTTTTAGGGTCAGTAATATTTCCTATCTATGACTATACCAACATGGATTTTAAAATCAGACAGCCAATTTATGCATAATAAGTTGTATAATGCAATGGGACATAATTGTAGGAAAATGCGAAGTAAAGATTGTTTATATTTGGCGGAGGTGTAGTGATTATGAATATATTAAAATCAACCGGTTGGCTATTGATAATATTTTTTGCAGCAGCGAGTATATTTGGTCTAACAAGCGGTTTGCAGCTTTTGCTATTTTGCTTTGGACTAAAAGAGTTCTTAAGTGCAAAAGAATACTATGATAATCAGCAAAAGAAGCTGGCAATTGCGTCTGTAATCGTTGGCATTTGTGTGTGTGTTTGTGCATTTCTTTCTATAACCAATATAATTTAACACCACATATTATGGGCATAATTTTTATCTATGATTAATTCGTATAATTCTACTAAAGCGTCGGAAAAATTATGTTTAGAAAAGATTTTAGGAGGTTAATTGATGATAGAAGTATTTGCAAAACCAGCTGTGGGAGCAATTATTGAAAAAGAATGTGATGGTAAAAAATATATCCTTATTCAACAGCGTAACAAAGAAAGCCATGGAATCGAAACCAAAATGACTGAAATACCTGCTGAAAAAATATGTGAATACGAGAGCATTTTTTGATGTGCTTCGTCGTGAAGTACTGGAAGAAACAGGATTAATAATAACACAAATAAAAGGTGAAGAAAATTTGATTATTTCAGAAAATAGCAGATATGAAACGATTAGTTTCTTACCGTTTTGTTCCACTCAAAATTTAAGCGGCGGTTATTCCTCAACTTTAAGAACATCGCCTTCTTTTGCATCTCTAGGAATCCTTGATTTTTCTATATTAATCATTTTTTTCTCATCGGTTTCACATATTGCAAATTTACCTTCAAAACAGTCAATAATCACTTTCATATCATCCTTCGCATCCTTCCTAACGTACACGTCTATCACATATATTATATGTAGTAATAAAATATGAAATTAAGAAGCAACCGTTAGGCATCGGATTATTAAAGTACTGTAAGATAAGTAAAATCAATAGTTTAGGGGTAGGTTACACTTCTATAGGTCTTCAAAACCGAGTTGTCGCGCTAATACCGTGACGGATGGGTTTGATTCCCACATACTACCGCCAAAAAAAGTATGATTTAGCCTAATGAAATTAATAAAATAATTGCCATTAGGCTTTTTATTTAAAGCATACTATATAATATCCACTTCATTTCAGCTACGTAATAGTGGAGATTGCATTTTTTCTCCGAGCCGTTCATATCCGCAGTACAGTGAAAATTAAGCAAAGTTTTAGTCTTATCTACGGATATAGGCTTTATTGCATAAACTAACGTATTTTTGTTGTCATCTTCCATCCTCATTTTAAAGGGCGTAATACTGCCTTCCTTACTGAATATACATATTATTTCTACCGGTTTGTTCAAAAGCTTCATCATGAATACACCTCTTTTGAGTACTAGCAGTATATATTTTATCAGAGTTAAGTTATATTTCACAATATGCCTTTTGCAAAATATATAAAAAATTTAAATAAATGGAGGAAAAATAAAGGAAAATTGATATTATGTAGCGAAATAAAGGAATGTAATTTTTGGATATTATTAAATTTGACTGTTTATGACGTATTTTTTAGAAAGGAGGGATATCGTTGGGAAATGCAATAGTCTCAAAAGTACTCGATTTTATCGGTATAGGAGATGACAGTGAAAGTTATGGGGACTCAAAAATGCAAAAAGACTTGCAAGATGACTTGTATAATGCCGGTAGTGAGAAAGTTTTAAGGGTGCATTCTGCTGCAAATACCAAGGTTATTTTATCTAATCCTTTAAATTTCGATGACATGTTATTAATAAGCGATCACTTGAAGTGTAAAAAAATTGTTATTATGGATTTAAAAAACCTGGATGATGAAGAAGCAAAGAGATGCTTGGATTATATTTGCGGTACCGTATTTGTTCTTGAATGCGGAATACATAAAATTTCATCCCGGATATTCTTGATTACTCCTGCAAATGTGGCGGCGACTCAAGAGTTTTAATTGGACAGAGTATCAATGGAATTAAAAGTTTTTAAGAGGTGACATTATGAATATTAACATCAAAAAGATTTTACTGGTTTTATTTATAATAACTGCAGCGATAATAAAAATTAATGTCCCGTCATCTGCATACGAAGCAACAGAAAGAGTGTACGGAAGCGACAGGTATTCAACTGCCGTTGAGATTTCAAAAAACGGGTGGAAGGATGGGGCTGATAATGTAATACTTGCAACGGGAGAGGATTTCCCCGATGCCCTTTGCGCAGCTCCACTAGCAAAGCAATTGAATGCCCCAATTCTTTTAACGGGTAAGGATAAGCTTGATGTAAAAGTAAATGAAGAAATAAAACGGCTAGGCGCCAAAAACATAATCATCATCGGCGGCACGGGAGTAATATCCCAGTCCGTTGAAACCTCATTGAAAGATAATGGATTGAATGTTAAAAGACTTTTCGGCCTCAACAGATATGAAACATCCCTTGCCGTTGCAGGTTACAGTGATGCCAATTTCATAAATGAAGTTGTGGTGGCAACAGGAGAGGATTTTCCCGATGCATTGTCTATTGCTTCCATAGCCGCGAAATTAGGCATGCCTATAATATTGTCACCAAAAGACGTGCTGATGGATGGTGTAAAAGAATACATAAGGGATAAAGAAATTGAAAAATCCTATGTAATCGGGGGAATCGGCGTGATCGGCGATGAAGTTTTAAAGGCACTAGGCAATGCTGAGAGAATAAGCGGCATGAACAGATATGAAACAAATAAAGCTGTTATACAGAGATTTGCTGCCGATGTAAAAATGGAAATCGTATTTTTAGCTACGGGGGAGGATTTCCCCGATGCATTATCAGGCTCGGCTCTTGCCCCTAATACCTTGTCACCGATTGTCCTGGCCAGCAGGGGCAGCATATCAACTGCCAGAGATATTGTCGCTGGAAATGAAAAAAATATTAAAAAGATAGTGGTTTTAGGCGGAGAAGGTGTAATGCCGGCCTCAGACGTAGATGAGATAGTACCTGAAATAACTAAGGAGCCCCAATTACCTCCAGCACCCGAGGAACCAAAGGACACGGAGCCTCAATTACCTCCGCCTCCGACGGATGTTACAATAGATCAGGAAAACCCCATAATGGGCAAATCCGAGGTGTCGGCAGAAAAAATGGCGGCTTTCCTTATTTATTACAATCCCGAGCCTAAGATTAATACCACAGCACTTGAATTAGCCCAGATGTTTATTGAAGAAGGTGAAAAAGAAGGCGTTCGGGGAGATATTGCATTCTGCCAGTCCATTCATGAAACGGGCTGGTTCAGATACGGAGGATTGGTACTTCCTTTACAGAATAATTATTCAGGATTGGGAGCTACAAATAATTCTCCTGTAGGAAAGGGTGCATGGTTTGACGAACCCAGGATAGGAGTGAGAGCACAAATCCAGCATTTAAAGGGCTATGCAACTAAGGATCCTTTAAATGAGGAATGCGTGGATCCAAGATACTCTATTTTAGTAGCAGAAAGACGATTAGGGGTTGCACCCAACTGGGAAGATTTAAACGGAAAATGGGCTGTACCTGGTACAAATTATGGACAAACCATTATGGACTTATATGAAAGAATGAAAGCCTTTGAATAAATTCCTTGTAAATAATCCAAAAGAGATGGCAAATAAAAAAGTTTGCCGTCTCTTTTTTACATGTATAAAATTTGGACAACCGAGTATAATATTAACATGGTATATAATGGAAGTTTAGTTGGGGACATTTTTCCCACTCATACTGACAGCTGAAAGAAGGTGATATTTATGGATGTTGCAATAAAATTTCCAATCTGCAATATCATAGCATGCGAAGATATAGCAATAAATTCTGAGCAGAAGATGTACATATGTAATCCTTTTACAGGTTCTTCAGGCAAAATCATGAAGAGATTTTTTACTTATACTGTCATTCAAGGTATTCCAAACGGGGAGCAGATTTTTAAAATTCAATTGTTGGATTCCGGTAATAAACTTGTCAAACAAACAGATGAGACAAAAGTCAAGGTAGAGGAAAACCTTATAAGGGCGAAAACACAATGGACAAATATTATGTTTCAACAGTCAGGCGAGCACTCATTAAGAGTATTGCTTAAATGCAATAACTTTTTTGAGGTAATAGGATCATCAAATTTATATATCAAATAAACAATAATACGGTTAATTTCTAATATTAATAAAATTATTGAATAATGGCGATAATAATAGTAATATTAAATAGGTCGCACTAAAACTGACATATTGCTCTTTTAGAGCTTATTATAATTTATGCTGTTTATGACATACTCTTATCTTAAGAGCATAAACGGCAAAAAGGGTTGCATCGCAGTGGTTTTTATCATTGCTTTGCAACCCTTTTTAGTTTGATTTTTATAATCTTATTTTTCTCTATAAAGTATATGTATTTATATTTATTGGTAATAATATGAAGGGAGGGATGTACGTATGTTAAACAGTATCATAGCAGGCAGAGTAAGAGATGGTTCGGTATACAAAATGACCCTGGAGGTACCGGAAAAAGAGTTCTTCGAGATATACAGCGATCTTGACAATGAAGCTGCGGAAGACATCCTGAAGCAATATATGATGTATCATGCCGATGACGGCAGGTATTCCGATATCAGCATATTGCATGATTCCAATGCTCATGTAGTGAGCATTCGGGCAATAATGCACTATGACGGAAACGACCATACGGAGCAGTTTAATATACCGCCATACTTAAGCAATAAAATGTAATTATGAAAAGAGTTTTAGTATATATATCAATGTTTTTTGCCGCTGGGATTATATCAGGATTACATACGGGCAATAAGCTTAATATCAATCCATCCTTTATATTCGGCGGAATACTTATCATTTCAATATATTCAGCAATCAGATATTTAAAAGGCAGAAAGATTTTCTGCCTGCTTTTTTTGATACTGTTTTTAACAGGCCTCATGTTCTCCTATGGAAAGCTGTCACAATTTAATAAATTTCATGATGAATTGAGAGGGGTAAGGGCAACAGTCCGGGGGCAAATATCAGGAGATGTAGAAATAAAAGAAAACATGTTTGTTTATATCTTATATGCCGATTGCATAGAGTTCGACGGCAAAGTAATAGACACTGGATATAAAGTCAGGGTAGTGGATTATGAAAATAAAGGAGATTATTTAATTCCTTATAACAATATAACATTATCGGGTGCATTCAAGGAAAATTACCAGTATAAAAATACCGGTAGCACCGATTATAACCTTCTGATGTATAAAGATAATATTGTAAGTGTATTTACGGCTGATTATTCTCAGAGCATTTATTCTTCAGAGGATAATAGACGGTACATGGAGAAAATTTCCTATGAACTTAAACAAAAGGCAGGAGAGATATTAAACAAATATACAGGGCAAGTATCTCAAGGTTTATTAAGTGCCATAATGTTTGGTGATGTATCGGGTATAGGGGAAGATAATTATCAGGGATTTATAAACAGCGGAGTCATACATGTCTTCGCCGTGTCCGGATATAATATATGGATACTGTATTTTTTGCTGTCAAAAATATTAGCTTTCTTAAATGGACTACATCGGATAAAAATCATTATTATAATCATGGTTCTATACATTTATACTTATATCGCAGGTGCTACGCCCTCCGTTACTCGGGCATTCATAATGGCATCCTTAATACTTACCGGGAGGATTTTAAGAAGGGATAATGACTCCTTAACATCCTTATCCTTGGCAGCAACTGTGATTTTGATTATAAATCCGCTGGAAATCATGGATACAGGATTTATATTGTCCTTTTTATCCGTTGCTTCAATTATATTTTTATATCCTAAAATAAACGCATTCCCAATCAATACCAATGAAGGCATAAGAAGCATTATAGTAACAAGCATGTGTATACAGATAGGCACTATGCCCGTCACTATATATTATTTTAATAATTTATCCACCTTTTCTTTTGCGGCAAATCTTGTTGTTATTCCGCTGGTATCGCTTTTGACAGTTTTTGGATTATTGATTATTGCACTGCATTTTATAATACCTCCAATGGCCTTTGCTATAGGAGTTATAGTTAATTATGCTGTACAGATTATTTTATATTTTACCGGAATAATATCTTCATTGCCTTTATCAAAATTGATTATTACAACTCCTTCAATAACTACCATAATTATTTATTACATGGTCATAGCTTTGATATTCAATTTGATTGCACTAAATGAAAAACAGAAGAAGCTTTTTAAATACCTGGTTTTAGCTATATTGACAGCAGATATTATAATTTTCATGCTTCCTTCCCCCCTGACAATAAAATTTGTGGACGTAGGCCAGGGGGACTGTATATTAATATCCACTCCTGACAAGAAAAACATATTAATTGACGGAGGCGGCATAAACAGCAATTTTAATTCCGGCATTGATATAGGAGAGGATGTAGTGGTGCCTTATTTATTAAGACAGGGGATAAATAAGCTTGATTTAATAATATCAACCCATGCAGACGATGACCACTTGAAGGGTTTAATACCCGTCATGGAATGTTTTAACTATAATGAATTCATAATAGGTGACACAGATAATCTTGAAGGGTATAAAGAGCTTTTAGAAGAAGATTTGATAGATGAGGATGACATATCAAAAGTGGCTTTTGGCGAATGTATTGAGGTTGGGAAAGAAGTGAAACTGTATGTATATAATCCCATAAGGAATGTATTTAATGATGATAATGATTCCTCCGTTGTGGTAAAGCTCATTTATAAAGATTTCTCAGCGCTTTTTACCGGAGACATAAGCTCTCAGGTTGAAAAAGAGATTTTAAAATATGGGATACGGTCAGACGTATTAAAGGTGCCTCATCACGGCAGTGCTTCATCTTTATGTCAGGAGTTTTTAGATGCTGTATCACCAAAAACAGCAGTTATATGTGTAGGCAAAAACAGTTATGGTCATCCGGCTTCTGAAACTTTGGATAAAATAAATGATATGGGAATACCCTTGTACAGGACGGACATAGACGGTGAAGTTATAATAACCACCAAGGGAAGGGATTTTAAAATACAAAGCATTATGTAGCATTTGATATAAAAGCTTCTGCAATATATAATATGTATAGACTGGAAGTTAAATTTATAAGGATGGTTTATATGGCAGACATTTTTACATACGATTCATTGATTGATTCTGTCAATGAAGGCAATATCAAAAAACTGTATTTATTTTACGGCTCCGAGCTTATACTTATCAATGAAGCATTGTCGGCTTTAGAAAGGAAGGCCGTAAAGCCGGATTTTAAAAGCTTAAATTACAGCAAGCTGGATGCTTCGGACATAGCATATGACACATTGGTAAATGCCTGTGAGACAATGCCCTTCATGGATGAAAGAAGAATGGTTGTTATTAATAATTGCAGCCTCTTTAAAAGCAAGAGACAGAGAAAAGAGGATAATTTCGAAGATACAGACATAGATGATTTATGCACTTATATAGCTTCAATACCTGAAACGACGGTGCTTGTGTTTACAGCCGGCAAAGAAATTGACAGGAAAAAGAAAATTTATAATACCGTAAAAAAACACGGATGTATTGCAGAATTTAATTTTCCTCAAGGTAATGAATTATTAAGCTTTGTTGTAAGGGAATTTAAAAGGCTCAATAAAATTATTGGGAAAGCAGAGATTTCATATTTAATAAGCAGGGTTCCCGGGAGCCTTAATGATATATTAAATGAAATTAAAAAGATAAGCTCCTATATAGGGGAGAGGGGAGAAATAAAAAGAGAAGATATAGATGCTGTAGTGGTAAATACGCTGGAAATGAATGTTTTTCAGCTGGTGGATTCGGTTTCTCTTAAAAATCCCTCTAAGGCATTATACATTCTTAATGAGCTTATTATAGAATCCCAGCCTATTCCTGTGATTTTATCCATGATCATAAGGCAGTATCGTATGCTTTTAAATATAAAGCTTATGACTCAAAAGGGATATTCCAATGCTGAAATATCCCAGAAATTGAGCCTGAACATATATGTGGTTTCCGGAATAAAAAAGATACTTCCCAATTATTCCGAAGATCAGATAATAAAAAGATTAAAACGATGCTTAGATGCAGACCTTGCCATAAAAACGGGCAGGATGGACAGCAGGATTACCATAGAGGCATTGATTGTTGAATTGGCCGGATAAAAAATGAAAGACCGTATTACCGGTCTTTTTATGTTTTTGCCCAAAATAAGGCCAACATCATTATTGAGCAACAGCTTTATTAAGCTTTATTGCTAATTTTGATTTCTTTCTTGAAGCTGTATTTTTATGAAGTATACCTTTAGCCGCTGCTTTGTCTATTGCATGGCTGACCCTAGGATACATCTTCTTTGCATCATCAACATTTCCTGTAACTATAGCTTCTTCGAACTTTTTGATGAAAGTCTTTACTGATGACTTTACCATTCTGTTTCTGAGTGTTTTAGCCTCAGTTACTTTTATTCTTTTTATAGCTGATTTAACATTTGCCAATCTCTTCACCCCCTCTGTATTTTTTTCTATTTTAGCAGTTTGGGGAATCTGCAATAGGATTCAAAATATCAACGGATTCAATTATATCATTTATTTTTTTTAACTTCAAGTAAATTATTAAGCTTCAGTAAATTTATGATTATTAAAGTAAAATTAGATATAAAGTTAGATAATCATTTGTAATTATAGTATAACAAACTGGGAAAAATATATGAAAGGTAGCAACATAAAAAGTATTAAGGAGGCTTATAATTATGTACAGTATAAGGACTGATCTTGCTGTAGAAGCCAGGGAGATATATGAAAAGGATAACAGAGGCGATATGCCGGGTGTTGACGTTGAAGTAAAAAGAGGAAAGGACATGACTGTCACCATTGTAAAGGTAGTGGATAAAAAGGGTGAAAAAATAATAGGAAAGCCTATGGGGACATATACCACAATTGAGGTTCCGGAGCTTAAAAATTTTAACCAGGACCTTCAGGATGAGGTAAGTGAGACCATGGCAAAGGAATTAGCCAGCCTTATTGATTTGGATAAGGAAAAAACAGCTTTGGTGGTCGGTTTGGGAAACTGGAATGTAACCCCCGATGCCTTAGGCCCTAAAGTGGTATCAAGGCTCATGGTCACCCGCCATTTAAAGCAAATGATGCCGGATGAAATAGAAGAAGGCATGCGGCCGGTGTGCGCCTTATCCCCGGGGGTATTGGGCCTCACGGGAATTGAGACCAGTGAGATAATCCAGGGAGTAGTTAAAAAGATAAAGCCGGATTTGGTATTGGTGGTGGATGCTTTGGCATCGAGAAAAATGTCCAGGGTCAGCACTACAATACAAATAGGAAATACAGGCATAAACCCGGGCTCGGGAGTGGGAAACAAGCGTATGGGCTTAAATCAGGCATTACTTGGAGTTCCGGTTATAGCAATAGGAGTGCCAACTGTTGTTGATGCCGCAACCATGGCCAACGATACCATTGACCTTGTAATAGACACCCTGCTTCACCAATCGGAGCAGGGAAAAGAATTTTATAACATGTTAAAGGGTATAAACAGGGATGAAAAATACCAGCTCATTCAGGAGGTATTATCTCCTTATATAGGGGATTTGATGGTCACTCCAAAGGATGTGGATGCCATAATTGATAACATATCAAAGATAGTAGCCAACGGTATAAATATATCCCTGCATCCTTCAATACATCTTAAGGATATAAACCGTTATATAAATTGATATAAATTTTAAAATGATTTTTCTTAAACTCATATATGAAGTCCTCACTGAATATATTTTATAGAGTACAAAAGGTGAGGTGTCATATATGATGCACTTTAAAACTGTCAATTATTCCAACATGATAAAAAGCTCACTGCTGCTGATAATTATTATATTTGCTCTTTTTTTAATGAAAAGCAATATATCAGCAAAATATACGGAAGTTATCAAAGTAATAGAAAACAAAACAAGCCTTCAGGAAGGTGTATCCAGATTAATAATCAATAGTGCCGTACCAATACTTAAGATAAGCATGAATAATGAAGTTGATGATGATTTGCATGAAGGAAATGTTCAATCCTTTTTAGGGTATTTCACAGATGTGGATTTAAAAAATCCCCAGACTTACCTGGCATCTCAAATACCCTTATTGAGTTTATCGGATGCGAACGTTTTGCAGGGCAGCGTAGGAGGAAATTTAAGCAGCATAGAAAGCGCCAATGAAGAGAAGATATCTGTTGAAATTACCGACAGAAACCTTGAGCCTAAACTTCTTGAAAACGTAAAGATTGACAGCAGCAAACCAAAGGTGATAATTTATCATACCCATACAACAGAGTCCTATATTTCAACTCCCGCAAATAATTACGAAATGATGGGGGACCACAGGACCACGGACCAGAATTATAATGTATGCAAGGTAGGAGAGGAGATAAAAAAATATATTGAAAGCCATTATGGCGTTGCCGTACACCACGATATGACTCTACATGATTATCCCAGCTACGAAGGCAGCTACAACAGATCGAAGCCTACAATTGAAAATCTGCTTAAACAATTTCCCGATGCCCAATATATAATCGATGTTCACAGGGATGCTTTCGCAGACAGTGAGGCTGCACGAAAGGTTATGGTTATGGATGTAATGGGAGAACAGGCAAGCAAAATCATGTTCGTGGTGGGAAAGAGCAATCCTCACTGGCAGGAAAACTATTATTCGGCCTTAAAGCTTAATCAAAAAATCGAAGAGCTCTCTCCAGGATTATCAAAGGGCATACTTGTTAAAGACAGGTCCATATACAATCAGGATATTTCAAACAAAGCCATATTGATTGAAGTCGGTTCTGACAGCAATACCTTGGAAGAAGCCTTATTATCGGCAAAAATTTTCGCAAGGGCTTTAGGAGAAGTATTAAAGGATAATCCTTAAATATTTAAATTGAATAGAATAATAAAAAATACACATCCTTATAATAAGGAGTGTATTTTTTATTATTCTTATTTTAATATGTAATTAAGCACTGTATTGACACTGATTATTCCAGTTGATTATAATTTAATAAGATTTTGTAAAGAATGATGTGAAAATTTACTAAAACACACTCAAGTTTTGAGGAGGATATTAATGGCTGGTGATAGGCAGAAAAGAATCAGAAATTTTTGTATAGTTGCCCATATAGACCATGGAAAGTCAACATTAGCCGATAGGTTGATAGAAAAGACGGGTACTTTGACAGAAAGAGAAATGGACGAGCAGATTCTTGATAATATGGATTTAGAGAGAGAAAGGGGCATAACTATAAAAGCCCAGGCAGCCAGACTTGTATATAAGCATACCGACGGAGAAGAGTATATATTGAATCTTATAGATACTCCGGGACATGTGGATTTTAATTATGAAGTATCAAGAAGTCTTGCTGCATGTGAAGGGGCGGTGCTTATAATCGATGCCACCCAGGGGATACAGGCACAGACCTTGGCCAACTGCTACCTGGCATTGGACCATGACCTTGAAATCGTTCCTGTAATAAATAAAATCGACCTTCCAAGTGCCGAACCCGATTTAGTTAAAAAAGAAATTGAAGATATAATAGGTTTGGAAGCCGAAAACGCACCTTTGATATCTGCAAAACAAGGTGTGGGGATAGAAGATGTTTTAAGAGATATAGTGGACAAAATACCGCCGCCTGTGGGCGATGTGGATGCTTCCTTAAAAGCATTGGTATTTGACAGCTATTATGATAATTACAAAGGTGTTATTGCCCATGTAAGGGTGAAAGAAGGAATCATTAAAAATGGAATGAAAATAAAAATGATGGCAACTGGCAAGGAATTTGAAGTAGTGGAAGTGGGTATTTTCAGACCTAGTATGGTACCAATTGATGAATTATATGCAGGTGAAGTTGGCTACATTGCTGCCAGTATGAAAAACGTAAGGGATACCAGAGTAGGAGACACAATAACAGGGGCTTTAAACCCTACAAAAGAACCCCTTCCGGGATACAGGCCGGCCATTTCAATGGTATTTTGCGGTATTTACCCTGCCGATGGTGCCAAATACAATGAGCTTAAAGATGCATTAGAAAAACTTCAGTTAAATGATGCTGCCCTGTCCTTTGAGCCCGAAACATCGGTGGCATTGGGATTTGGTTTCAGATGCGGCTTTTTAGGACTTCTCCATATGGAGATTATTCAGGAAAGACTGGAGAGGGAATATAACCTTGATTTGATCACTACAGCTCCAAGTGTTATTTATAAGGTTAATAAAACAGACGGCACTGTTTTTGATATAACAAATCCTACAAACCTGCCGGCAGCTTCTGAGATAGACTATATGGAGGAACCCATTGTAAAGGCAACCATAATAACTCCTTCCGATTATACAGGACCCATAATGGACTTGTGCCAGAACAGAAGGGGTACTTTTAAAGATATGCAGTATATCGAGCAAAAAAGGGTTATGCTTCATTATGAAATGCCCCTTAATGAAATAATATATGATTTTTTTGATGCTTTGAAATCAAGAACCAAGGGGTATGCATCCTTGGATTACGAGCTAATGGGTTATAAAAGGTCGGAGCTTGTAAAGCTTGATATACTTTTAAACGGCGAACAGGTGGATGCACTGTCTATGATTGTACCTAACGAGAGGGCATATGACAGAGGCCGTGGCATTGCAGAAAAATTAAAGGAAGCCATTCCAAGGCAAATGTTTGAAATACCGATACAGGCTGCCGTAGGATCGAAAATAATAGCCAGGGAGACGGTTAAGGCATTAAGAAAAGACGTATTGGCCAAATGCTATGGCGGTGACATAACAAGGAAGAAAAAGCTTTTGGAAAAACAGAAGGAAGGGAAAAAGAGAATGAGACAGGTAGGCTCCGTTGAAGTTCCCCAGGAAGCTTTTATGTCCATTTTAAAAATCGACTAGGAGGGGTTGAATGTGAAGGAACTGGGACTTTATATACACATTCCCTTCTGCAAGTCAAAATGCTATTACTGTGATTTTAATTCTTACAGCGGCAAAGAAAGCATACAAAATGAGTATATAAAATGCCTTATAGAAGAAACAGAAAAAAACCTTCCATTAATAAAGCAGTATGATATAAAATCAATATATATAGGTGGGGGTACGCCCACCTATTTAAATTTGGATTCTTTAAAAATGCTGTTATCATACTTGAAGCAGTTTGTAAGCGCTGATATTGAGTATACCTTAGAAGCTAATCCCGGAACGTTAAGTGAAGATAAGCTTAAGTTAATGAAAAGAAACGGAATAAACAGGCTAAGCATGGGACTTCAATCCTTTGATGATTCTTTGTTGAAAAAAATAGGAAGAATCCATAAGTCAGGAGATTTTATACATAATTACAATCTGGCAAGAGGGCTGGGTTTTGATAATATTAATATGGATTTGATGTTTGCAATTCCCGGCCAGAGCATGGATAGCTTTTTAAATACGTTAAATGAAGCAATAAAATTAAAACCGGAGCATGTATCCTGCTACAGCCTTATTATAGAAGAAGGCACCGCCCTTTATGAAGATTATAAAAAGGGTCACATAAAGGAGACTGATGAGGATAACGACAGGAATATGTACCACCTGGCCATTTCAAAATTAAAGTCTGCAGGATATGAGCAATATGAAATATCAAATTTTTCTCTGCCTGATTTTGAGTCCAGGCATAATATCATATATTGGAAATGCAATGAATATTTAGGTTTAGGTGCCGGAGCCCATTCTTTTATTAATGGAACAAGGTTTAGCAACATATTAAAACCCGAAGAATACATTAAAAAAATAAATGAGGGGCATTCTCCGCGTTTTGAATATAATGAGCTGACTTTGAGAGACAGGGTACAGGAATTCATGTTCATGGGGTTGAGGATGAATGAGGGTGTAAGTTACGATGAATTTCATGAAAGATTTAAGCAGGACATGAAAAAGGTATATGGAGACAAGATAAAAAAACTCATCAATTCAGGGCTTCTCAAAGAGGAAGGCAGGAAAATAAGTCTCACTGAGTTTGGCAGGGATGTATCCAATCAGGTCTTTGTTGAATTTATTTAATAAAGTCTTGACAAAATAAGTGTGTAGTGTTATTTTAAAATCGTAATCTTTAGCACTCAACGCTTTAGAGTGCTAACAAAGAGGTGATTTGATGGATTTAGATGAAAGGAAAAGGCAAGTTCTCAAGGTACTGATAAGTGATTATATAACAACAGCCGAACCTGTTGGTTCCAGGACAATTGCCAAAAGGTACGGCCTGGGTATAAGTTCAGCTACAATAAGAAATGAAATGGCCGACTTAGAGGACATGGGCTACCTTGAACAACCTCATACCTCAGCAGGCAGGATTCCATCAGATAAAGGTTACAGAGTTTATGTGGATCATCTGATGAACGCCCAGAAATTAACCAAAGAGGAGATAGATTTAATCCAGAACAGCATTTATAAGGCTGCCTTAGGTGAAATAGACAAGATTATAAAAGAAACATCAAAGGTTTTATCGATTTTGACCAATTATACTACCCTTGTAACATCTCCACAGGCTAAGAAAAGCTCTGTCAAGCACATACAGCTCATAGCCGTTGACAGCATGAATGTAGTGGTTATTGTGGTTACAAATTTCGGTACGGTAAAAAATTCAATGGTGAAGCTTTCACAGCCCATTACATCAGAAAAGCTTGCCACAATAAACAATATTTTAAATGATAAACTTAAGGGATTGACTATCGAAGAAATAAATTTAAATATCATTTCCGATGTTCAAAGGAACGTGGTAGGATATAATGAGATATTCAACGAAATTATACCTATTTTATGCGAGAGCTTAAATATAATAGATGATGGCGACATATACCTTGAAGGAAGTTCAAATATATTTAATTATCCTGAATATAATGCTATAGACAAAGCAAAAGCTTTTTTATCCGTTTTGGATAAAAAGGATTTTCTCTATAAGCTTTTATCCAGCGAAGATGAAAACACGAAAATATTCATCGGCCATGAAAATGAGCATATTGAGATAAAGGATTGCAGTTTGATTACCACCACCTATAAAATAGGTGATAACGTGGTTGGCTCCATCGGTATAATAGGACCCACCAGGATGTATTATTCCAAGGTGCTGGCAATACTGCAATGCTTTAGAAGCTATCTAAACGACGCACTTACCAGCTATTACAACGACAAATAAAAATGCAAATCGATGTTTGAGGTGATTTAATGTTTAATGAAGATAATGAAAATATATCCGGTGAAGATATAAAAGAACAAACAAATAATGATGACAGTATAATGAATGAGGACATCACAAATGCATTGGATGAAATAAAAGTATTGAAAGAGGAACTTGCAAAAAAGGAAAAGGAAGTTAAGGAATATATGGAGCTTGCTCAAAGAGCCAGGGCAGAATTTGAAAATTACAGAAAAAGGGCATCTAAAGAGCGGGAACAATTATACGCGGATATAACAGGTGATTTGATAGTAAAAATTCTGCCGGTTATCGATAATTTAGAGAGGGCTATGCAGTCATCTTCCGAAGGAATTGATGCCAAAAGCCTTTTAGAGGGCATAACCATGATAATGAATCAGTTTAAGGATATATTGAGCAAGGAAGGTTTAGAAGAGGTTGAAGCACTGAATCAGCAATTTGATCCTAACATCCATAACGCTGTAATGCATGTGGAGGATGAAAATTTCGGTGATAACACAGTCGTTGAAGTATTCCAGAAGGGGTATAAAATAAAAGACAAAGTTTTAAGACATAGCATGGTAAAAGTAGCGAACTAAAAAAATTAAACATATGAAATAAAAGATGTATAATAATGGTTAGCATTTAAGGAGGAATAAAAATGGGAAAAGTAATAGGTATCGATTTAGGTACGACAAATTCATGTGTTGCCGTTATGGAAGGCGGAGAGCCGGTAGTAATTCCTAACGCTGAAGGAGGAAGGACTACTCCCTCGGTTGTAGCTTTTTCTAAAACCGGAGAAAGAATGGTAGGTCAGGTTGCCAAACGTCAGGCTATAACCAATCCTGACAGGACGGTTATATCAATTAAGAGACAGATGGGAACAAACTATAAGGTAAATATAGATGGCAAGGATTATACTCCCCAGGAAATTTCTGCAATGATTCTTCAAAAGCTGAAAGCCGACGCAGAAGCTTACTTAGGCGAAACTGTAACTCAGGCCGTTATAACGGTACCTGCTTATTTTAATGACAGCCAGAGGCAGGCTACAAAGGATGCAGGAAAAATAGCCGGCCTTGAGGTTTTAAGGATAATAAACGAACCTACGGCAGCATCATTGGCCTATGGTCTTGATAAAACTGAGAACAGCCATAAAATATTCGTATATGATTTAGGCGGCGGTACTTTTGACGTTTCCATACTGGAACTTGGCGACGGTGTTTTTGAAGTAAAATCCACCAACGGTAATACAAAATTAGGCGGAGATGACTTCGACCAGAGGGTAATGGATTATCTTGCAGATACATTTAAAAAAGAAAACGGAATTGATTTAAGAAACGATAAAATGGCTTTGCAGCGTCTTAAGGAAGCAGCAGAAAAAGCAAAGATAGAATTATCAGGAGTAATGAGCACCAACATAAATCTGCCCTTCATAACAGCAGATGCTACAGGTCCAAAGCATTTAGACATAACATTAACCAGGGCAAAATTCGATGAATTGACAGCAGATTTGGTTGAAGCGACAATAGGTCCTATGAAAAGAGCTCTTGAGGATGCAGGTTTAACAATAGATAAAATAGATAAAGTTGTTCTCGTAGGAGGTTCCACCAGAATACCAGCAGTACAGGAAGCTGTCAAAAAGTTTACCGGAAAGGAACCGACAAAGGGAGTAAATCCTGATGAATGCGTGGCTGTAGGCGCCGGTATTCAAGCGGGGGTATTAACTGGAGAAGTAAAGGATATTTTATTGCTGGACGTTACTCCATTGTCTTTAGGTATCGAAACCTTAGGCGGCGTATCAACAAAATTGATAGAAAGAAATACAACTATTCCTACAAAGAAGAGCCAGGTGTTCTCGACTGCTGCAGACGGTCAAACAAGCGTTGAAATACATGTGCTTCAGGGCGAAAGGCAGATGGCAAGGGATAACAAGACTTTAGGAAGGTTTACTCTGACAGGTATTCCGCCTGCACCAAGGGGAGTACCTCAAATTGAAGTAACCTTTGATATTGATGCAAATGGTATAGTACATGTATCGGCAAAGGATTTAGGAACAGGAAATGAGCAAAAAGTAGTTATCACTGCTTCCACAAACCTTTCAGATTCGGAAATTGAAAATGCCGTTAAAGAAGCAGAAAAACATGCCGAAGAGGATAAGAAAAGAAAAGAAGAGATTGAAGTAAGAAACAACGGTGATTCTATTGTATATCAGACTGAGAAGACCTTGAAAGAATTAGGAGATAAAATATCCGATTCAGACAAGGCAGCCATTGAAGAAAAGATGCAAAAAGTCAAGGATGCGCTATCCGGCACCGATATCGAAAGAATCAAAACAGCAACGGAGGAACTCACTCAATCTTTCTATGATATTTCTTCAAAGCTCTATCAGCAACAAGGAGGGAATCCCGGTCAGGGTTTTAACCCGGGAGCCGGCCCCGAAGGCTTCAACGGCGGTGGAGACGACATCCATGCTGACTACAAAGTAGACGATAGTGATAAATAAAAAGCTTAAACCAAAGTCGGTGTTAACCGGCTTTGGTTTTTACTAAAATAATTGCGAGGAAGGTGGTGGAATAGTGGCAAAGGACTACTATGCTGTACTGGGGCTTGATAAAAATGCAAGCGAAGACGATATAAAAAAGGCATTCAGAAAATTGGCACTCCAGTATCATCCGGATAAAAATCCCGGAGATAAGGCTGCTGAGGAAAAATTCAAGGAAATCAACGAGGCTTACCAGGTTCTTTCAGATGCTGACAGAAAGGCACAATACGACCAGTTCGGCACTACGGATTTTAATGGTCAGGGAGGCTTTGGAGGTTTTGATTTCGGAGGCGGCGGATTTGGAGGCTTTGAAGATATATTTGAAACTTTTTTCGGAGGAGGTTTTTCAAACGGGAGACCTAACGGACCCCAAAGAGGTGCCGACCTTCAGTACACCTTGAATCTCACCTTCGAAGAGGCCGCTTTTGGAGTAACAAAGGATATTGAAATTGTAAGAAACGAAGAATGTAAAAAATGCAGCGGGTCAGGTGCAAAGCCGGGTACTAACCCCCAAAAATGTGATAAATGTAACGGCACCGGGCAGGTTAAGGTGCAAAAGCGGACTGCCTTCGGAAGCTTCGTAACCGTTTCTACATGCGATAAATGCGGCGGAAAAGGAACTATTATAAAAGAAGCATGTCCTGATTGTCATGGAAGCGGAAAGGTAAGGAGAAACAGAAAGATTACTATAAAAGTTCCAGCAGGAGTGGATACAGGAAACACAATGCCCTTAAGGGGAGAAGGCGAACCGGGCTCAAAAGGCGGCGGCAACGGAGATCTTTATGTCAATATAAATATACTGCCACATAAAATATTCAGAAGAGATGGTTATGATGTAATCTGTGAGATACCTATTTCTTTCCCACAGGCAACTTTAGGTGCAGAAATTGATGTACCCACCATCGACGGACTTATAAAATATACAATACCTGAGGGGACCCAAAGCGGTACCATATTCAGAATAAAAAGCAAAGGCATACCTAAGATAAGAGGGTATGGAAGAGGCGACGAGATAATTAAAGTAATCGTCGAAGTTCCTAAAAAGCTCAACGAAAAGCAAAAAGAACTTTTAAGGCAATTTGCAGAGTCTTGCGGTGAGGATGTAAATGAGCAGAGAAAGTCCTTCTTTGATAAAGTTAAAGACGCATTCGGAATGTAAAATATGCAGGATGGACCTGCATATTTTCATGACTAAAAATATCAAACTAAAGAAGAGATTAGTAATGTACTGAATAAATGGAGGAATGGCAATGCTTAAAGATGATAAGTGGGCTGAGATAACGGTTGTAACGTCCTATGAATCCATAGAAGCCGTATCTGCAATTTTTTATGAAGAAGGCGCAGCCGGCGTGTCAATTGAAGATCCAAGAGACGTGATTTTAAGCAATACGGCACCTAGAGATTGGGATTATATAGATGAAAAGCTGCTGCCTAAAGATAACGGAGAGGCAAAGGTAAAGGGCTATTTCCCTTATAAGGATACAATAGAAGATACATTAAAAGCCATTGGTAATTCTGTTGATAAATTGGAAGAGTACGGGCTTGACAAAGGAAAAGGTGAAATAACAGTAAGAGAAGTCAGGGAGCAGGACTGGGCAAATGCCTGGAAGGAGTATTACAAGCCCTTCAAAATAGGAGAGCATATAATAATAAAGCCCAGCTGGGAAAACTATGATAAAAAGGAAGGCGACATCATCGTTGAATTGGATCCAGGCATGGCATTTGGTACCGGCACCCATGAAACTACAAAGCTCTGTATTGAACTTCTGGAGAAATACATAAAAACAAATGACAGGGTTTTTGACATAGGCTGTGGTTCAGGGATATTGTCAATTGTTTCATCAAAGTTGGGAGCAACTGATATAACAGGCGTGGATATAGATGAGGTGGCTGTAAGGTCATCCATGGAAAATGTTAAGTTAAGCGGCCGTGAAAACGTTAAAATAATACATGGAAATCTTTTTGATGTAGTAAAAGGCAAAGCTAATATCATAGTAGCCAATATTATTGCAGACGTTATAATCGGTATATGCGGCAAAATCCCGGATTTTTTAGAAGATTGTGGTGTGTTTATATCATCGGGTATAATAAAAGACAGGGCGGAAGATGTGAGATTGGCCTTTGAAGAAAATAATTTTGAAATAATTGAAAAAAGAGAACAAGGTGAGTGGGTTGCCTACGGGGTAACCGTCAGGAGAAAATAATATGCACAGGTTTTTTACCTCCGAAAAAAATATCAGTAAAAATAAAATAACCTTATATGGAGAGGATGTGGACCATATAAGGAAGGTGCTGCGCTGTCGGGCCGGAGATGCCGTAGTTATAAGCGATGGCAGAGACTACGAATATAACTGCACCATATCTTCAATTGATAAAAAGGAAGTAATATGTGAAATCAATGAGAAAAGGCCTAATGTTACCGAAGCGGAAATTAAAATTCATCTATATCAAGGCATTCCAAAGGCTGCAAAAATGGATTTGATAATTCAAAAATGCACCGAGCTTGGAGTCCATTCTATAACACCTGTGAACATGGATAGAGCTGTTGTTAAATTCGATAATAAGGAAAATGACAACAAACTTACAAGATGGAGGAGAATTGCCGAAGAGGCAGCAAAGCAAAGCTGCCGGGGCCGCATTCCTCATATATTTGAACCCATGGACTTTGACGATGTATTGAATGATATCAAGGATTACGATATGGCTATAATGCCCTATGAAAGGGAAGATAAATTGGGCTTAAAGCATATTTTAAATGATGAAAAAGCATGTAAGGATATTGCTGTAATTATCGGACCTGAGGGGGGATTTTCCGATAAGGAAGTTATAAAGGCCAATGAAGCAGGTATTGTAACCGTGACTTTAGGACCCAGGATATTGAGGACAGAGACTGCCGGTTTTACATGTCTTGCGATATTGATGTATGAATTGGGTGATATGGGAGGAGAATAATGGAAAAAGTAGCTTTTGAAACCTTGGGCTGCAAGGTAAATCAATATGAAACCCAAGCCATGGCTGATATTTTCAAAAAAGCCGGATATGATATAGTTGATTTTGAAAGCTATGCTGACATATATGTCATAAATACCTGCACTGTCACCAGTTTTGGGGATAAAAAGTCCAGGCAGATGATAAGAAAGGCAAAAAAGCTCAATGATAAAGCCATAATCGCTGTAGCCGGCTGTTATTCCCAGGTATCTCCCGATGAGGTTTTAAAGATACCCGGTGTCAATATCGTATTGGGTACAAATGATAGAAATAAGATTGCTGAACTCATAGATGAATACAAAATAAGAAGGTCTCCCATTAAGCATGTAGTTAATATAATGAATGTTAGAGAGTTCGAGGAATTGGAGATAGATGAATACAGGGATAAAACCAGGGCATTTTTAAAAATTCAGGATGGCTGCAACAGGTTTTGTTCATACTGTCTTATTCCCTATGCCAGAGGCCCTATAAGAAGCAGAGAACCTCAAAAAGTAATAGAGCAGGTGAACAGGCTGTCAAAGTCTGGTTTTAAGGAAATAATACTGTCGGGAATACATGTTGCATCATATGGAAAAGATTTAAAGGATATAAACTTAACTGATTTAATTGAAAAAATTCAGCATATAGATGGAATTGAGAGGATAAGAATTGGTTCTGTTGAGCCTACTTTTTTTACAGGTGAAGTAATTAAAAGATTCAATGATATGGATAAACTTTGCAGGCATTTTCATTTATCCTTGCAGAGCGGCTGTGATGAAACATTAAAAAGAATGAACCGCCATTACACAACGGATGAGTATAAAAAAATCGTGTATGATTTACGGGAAGCATTTTCGGATGTATCCATAACGACGGATGTTATTGTGGGCTTTCCTGGCGAGAGTCAAGAGGAATTTGAAAAGACCTTTAATTTCTTGAAGGATATAGAACTTTCTAAAATGCACATATTCAAATATTCGCCAAGGGAAGGTACTCCTGCAGCAAAATTTAAAGAGCAGATAAGCCCGGAAATTAAAGAAAAAAGAAGCGATATACTCCTAAAGCTCAACAGCATCAATGAGCGTAAATTCATAGATAAATTCATTGGGCGAAAGCTAGAGGTTCTATTTGAACAAAATGTAAAAAATATGGAGGGATATCTGGAAGGATATACACATAATTATATAAATGTCAAAGCAAATGGAAATAATAGTATAATAGGTGATATAAAGCAAGCCAGGCTTATTAAAAATGAAGGTCAATATGCAGCTGGTGAAATATTATTATAATTTGCTCAAGAAGGATTTTTTCATTAAGTGTTGAATAAAGAAAACAGATGATTCTTTTAAGGAGGTGAAAAATTATGCCTGATTGCATATTTTGCCTTATAAGTCAGAAAAAAATACCAAGTGAAATCTTATATGAAGACGAAGATTGTATGGCTTTTAAGGATATTAATCCCGAAGCACCGGTACATATCCTTATAATTCCAAAGAAGCATATTGAATCAGTAATGGAATTGACGGAAGAAGATTCCGGCATAATTTCAAAGATATTTAATGTTGCAAAATTATTATCCTCAGAACTTAAAATAGCAAATAGTGGGTTTAGGATAGTATCAAATTGCGGAAAAGACGGCGGTCAAACGGTGGGACACCTGCATTTTCATCTTCTGGGAGGACGACAATTACAATGGCCGCCGGGCTAATGCAAGTATTGACTTTATTTGGTTATCTAAGGTATAATTAAGAATATGCTATTTATATCCCGCTAAATTGCAGCATAATATATTTTTATATTAAGCACAATTGTTGGTAGCGGAGGGAGGGAGAAATAATGTCAGAAATCAGGGTTGGGGAAAACGAGACACTTGAAAGTGCTCTGAGAAGATTTAAGAGAAAATGCGCAAGAGCCGGAGTATTGGCTGAAGTTAGAAAAAGAGAGCATTACGATAAACCTAGCGTAAAGAGAAAGAAAAAGGCTGAAGCGGCAAGAAAAAGAAAATTCAAGTAGTAAAGGGGGGGTAGAGAATGTCCCTCAAAGAAAGACTACAGCAAGACTGGAAACTTGCCATGAAAGAAAAAGACAGCTTTAAGTCCGGAGTTATATCAATGGCCAGAGCTGCCATATTACAGTCTGAAAAAACTGATGGTAAAGTATTAGATGACGACCAGGTGATTGCTGTACTGTCAAAGGAAGTCAAACAAAGAAGAGAAGCTATCAGTGAGTTTGAAAAAGGAAATAGACCTGACCTTGTAGATCAAGCTAATAAGGAAATAGATATATTGCTTGAATACCTTCCTCAGCAGTTAACAGAACAAGAGATACAGGATATAGTCAGGGCAGCGGTGATAGAAGTGGGTGCAAATAGCATTAAAGAAATGGGAAAAGTTATGGCAGTTGTTCAGCCTAAAGTAAAGGGCAGAGCTGACGGAAAAATTGTAAGCCAGATGGTAAAAGAACAACTAATGTAAATATAAAAGGTCTGTATAAGTATTTATGCAGGCCTTTTTTAATTTATTGATACATAGTTAATAATCTGTTAATTGAATTGCTTTTTTAATAAATGTTAATATATATTCAAGGATAGCACCGTCAGGAGGTGAAAATATGAAACAATTAAGTAAATTAATAAGTATTTCTGCCCTGATTTCTGTAGTAGCTTCGCTCTTATTTTCTGCCAATTCCTTTGCAGCAGGTACAAATTCCGTGTTTATAATACCGGTAAAGGGTGAGGTAGGTCCGGCGCTTTCGGAATTTGTAACAAGCAATCTTGCCAAGGCTAATGAAAGCGGGGCCAAAACCGTAATACTTGAAATTGATACTTTAGGCGGAAGGATTGATAATACTTTAGAAATTAAGGACGCCATTAATGATACAATAAACAAAGGCATAGAGGTTATTTCCTTCGTTAATGACGAAGCCCAATCGGCAGGGGTAATGCTTACAATGCTGGGGCAAAAGGTAGCAATGGTTCCGGGAAGCAGTATGGGCTCGGCGGAAGTAAGGCCCTTTGACGAAAAAATAAATTCGGCATGGACAGGAGAATTAAAGGCTGTGGCCGAAGCAAGGGGAAGAGACGGAAATCTTGTTGCTGCAATGGCTGATAAGGATATAATGATAAATAATATCAAAGAAAAAGGAAAACTTTTGAATGTATCTGCAAAACAGGCCAAAGAATTGGGTTTATGTGATACAATAGTAAATAACAAGCAGGAATTGCTTGAATTTTACGGTCTTAAGGATATGACAATAGTAGAAATCCAGCAGGATTTCAAAACAAAAATTGCTTCTGCATTATCAGGACGTTATCTCGGTCCCATACTTTTAATCTTAGGTATAATAGCTATTATACTAGAAGTCTTTACACCTTCATTCGGCATATTGGGAACGGTGGGGGTTTTATCTTTAAGCACCTATTTTGCCGGTTCTATTTTAGCCGGGCGCTCAGGATGGGGAGCAGCTATACTCTTCATAGCCGGGATTTTATTGATAGGAATCGAAGCTTATATACCGGGTTTTGGTGCAGCCGGAATAGGGGGATTAGCAGCACTTTCTGCAGGGATAGTCTTTTCTGCAGGAGATATAGTAAGCGGCTTATGGCTTTTATTACTAGTGTTGGTTATACTAATTGTAACACTGTGGCTGCTTTTAAAATATATGCCTAAAACCGGGATATTTGAAAAGATCGTTCTATCCACCCAGATGAAATCTGAACTGGGTTATGTAAGTTCTGCCGTTGAAAATGAGCTTGTTGGCCGGGAAGGAATTGCAGCAACGGTTCTAAGGCCGGCAGGAAAAGCAGAGATTGCAGGAAGGAGAATAGATGTAACCACCGAAGGGGATTTTATTTCTAAAGGGACTGCAATAAAGGTTGTCAAAGTGGAAGGAAGCAAAGTAACAGTTAAAGTATTATAATTATTTATTCTTTTGAGACAGGTGTGCAAAAAATATAAATGATTTTTAGGAGGTTTAAAAATGCCACAAATAGTAGGTTTATTATTTATTATTTTCATTATCCTCATAGGATTCATATTCCTTTTGAGCTTTGTACCCGTTGGGTTGTGGATTTCAGCTGCAGCAGCAGGCGTCAGGGTAGGATTGGGTACTCTTATAGGCATGAGGCTCAGGAGGGTTCCCCCTGTTAAAATAGTAAATCCCCAGATAAAAGCCGTAAAGGCAGGTGTGCCTACCAGCATTGATAACCTGGAGGCTCATTATCTTGCCGGGGGAAATGTCGATAGGGTTGTCAATGCTTTAATTGCAGCTCAAAGGGCTGATATACCTTTGGAATTTGAAAGAGCAGCCGCCATTGACCTGGCAGGGAGAGATGTGCTCCAGGCAGTTCAGATGAGCGTTAATCCCAAGGTTATAGAAACGCCAAAGGTTGCAGCTGTTGCCAAAGACGGCATAGAGGTTATTGCAAAGGCCAGAGTTACTGTAAGAGCTAATATCGATAGGCTGGTCGGCGGCGCCGGTGAAGAAACCATTATTGCAAGAGTCGGTGAAGGTATTGTTACGACAGTAGGTTCATCTGAGACCCACAAGCTGGTGTTGGAAAATCCGGATTTGATTTCCCAGACGGTGCTTGAAAAAGGATTGGACTCAGGAACAGCCTTTGAAATATTATCCATTGATATAGCCGACGTGGACATCGGAAGAAATATAGGGGCACAATTGCAGACAGACCAAGCTGAAGCAGATAAGAGGATTGCCCAGGCGAAGGCTGAGGAAAGGCGCGTAATGGGTATTGCAAGGGAGCAGGAAATGAAAGCGGCAGTACAGGAAATGAGGGCTAAAGTTGTTGAATCCGAGGCAGAAGTCCCGAAAGCTTTGGCAGAAGCCATGAGGACAGGAAAAATAGGAGTAATGGATTATTACAATCTTAAAAACCTGGTGGCAGATACTGATATGCGTGAATCCATTTCAAAAATGGGCAAACCTGAGAATCAGGCTGATTTTGGAGATGATAAGAAAAAGTAACTCCCTATAAGGAGGCATAATATGGATTTTGGTGTCATAATATTATTTATCATATTCTCTATTGTAGGCAGTATGATAAAGGAATCAAAAAAGCAGGCAAATGAAAATAGGAATAAGGAAGCACCGGATAATATCTTCAAGACGGAAATAAATCCTGAGGTACCAAAAAAGACCGTCATATATGGAAACAACAGAGATAATTTCAATACCGGCACCGGCAGCAATAAAATGAAAAGGAAATATGAGCTTAAGGATTTGATCGAAGACAGCATGACAGAATTTAAAAGCCTTCTTGAAGAAGGAAAGGCCATAAGAAATACCGTCAATAAAAATACCAAATATGTAAAGAAAGAAGCCCTGCCAAAAGCTGAAGAAGTTTTTAGTGTAAAGGAAGAAAATCAAAGGATTTATGTGCCATTACAAAGTCAAACGGAAAATAAACATGCAGCTTCAGCGCTTACATTCAATAGTGAAATACCTAAAGTTTATGAAAGCTATGATGAATTGATACTTGACGAAGAACGGCTTTTAAACGGTATAATTTTAGCAGAGGTTTTAGGACCTCCAAGGTGCAGAAGATAGGCCAATAGGCCTATCTTTTTTGTATAATCAGGAAAGAGAGCTTTCCTGATTATACAAAAAACGAGGATTGCAAAGGACGGGACGTCCTTGCCGTCAAGGGGGGTGCTCAGTAAAAATGCCTTAGCATTTTTACACCGAAGGGGGACATAGGTCCCCCTAGCGGAAAGTGTCGGAGACACTTTTTTTTGTATTTATAAATAATTGTGAGCATAGAAATAGTATATAGAACATTAATTAAGGGGTGGAGAACTTGGCAAAAAAAACTCAGGAAGTTAAGCAGCAAATCGCCGGAATCCTGGGGTTTCCTAAAGATGTGGTGATGAATACTCCAAAAGCAACCATGACGGGGAATATCCAGGTAAATATAGAGAATCATCTGGGTTTAATCCAATATGAGGATAAGATTGTAAGGATAAATACCAGCATAGGCGTTTATACCATTACAGGTTTGAACCTTGTAATAAAAGATATCACCACTGATGAAATTTCAATTGCAGGATTGATTGAGAATTTGGATATTTCAGGTTAGGAGTGGTTAAAATGTCCAGGATATTAAAATATTTAAGGGGATATCTGACTATAAAAGTTGAAGGGCTTAATTTGGAAAAGTTCCTGAATATGTCTGTCAGCAGCAGCATCAGTTTTTGGGATGTAAAAAAAATAGGCATAACCGAAATAGAATTCAAGACTACAGTCAGAGGATACAAAAGAATGAAAAACATAATTAAGGCAACGGGAAGCAAGGCTTACATAACGGGTAAGGACGGAGTCCCCTTTCTATCCTTGAAGCTTAAAAGGAGAAAGATGATGGCGATAGGCTTTGTTGTTTTTATTCTTATGGTTTTTATGTTATCATCTTTTATATGGAGTGTCGAAATAATAGGTGCTAAAACCGTGAGTACGAAGGAAATAACGGATTGTCTAAAGGAACTGGGTTTGAAGGCCGGAGCTTTCAAGCTTAATCTTGCTGTAACTGATATAGAAAACGATATGCTTATTAAAATGGACGGCATATCCTGGATAAAGGTAAATATAAAGGGGACAAGGGCTGAGGTTGAAATTAAGGAGAGGATAGCGCCTCCTGATATTATTCCCGACAGCAAGCCCTGTAATATAATTGCAAGAAGAGATGGCATCATAATGAAAATAATTGCCGAAAAAGGCGATATACTGGTTCCACAAGGCGAGCCGGTAAAGAAAGGCCAGGTTTTAATAACAGGAATGATTGACAGGCCAAATATCGAGAGAAGATATGTACACGCTGCCGGAGAGGTAAGTGCAAGAACTTGGTATGAAGGCAAGGAAGTTATACCTCTTGAAACTGTCGAGAAAGAGAGAAGCGGTAAAAAAATATCCAACTTATTTCTCATATTGGGACAAAATAAACTTCAAATAAAAAATTCACACATTACTTTTAATACTTATGATAAAATAGTAAAAAGTACAAAATTAATTGAAACAGAGAAATTTCAGCTTCCTTTAGAAATAGTTATCGAGGAATATCATGAGACCGTAGATAAACAAAAAACAAAATCCGTGGACGAGGCGAAGAAGTTGGCATATGATCTTGTCGAAAAATCTATTATCAACAGCCTGCCACCGGATGCTAAAATAATTAATAAGAATATTAACGTTACTGTTAAAGAAAATGTTGTTATTGCTTCTGCGCTTATCGAAACCATAGAGGATATCGGTCTGCAGGAGGAAATTAAGTAAATAAGGAGGCCTAGTATTGGCAGAAAATTTAAAAGAGGCAACATTAAAAATACAGAATATAAATAATGCAATGGCATTATTCGGAAATTTTGATGAAAATATAAAGCTTATCGAAAAAGAGTTTAATGTAAGCGTGCTTAACAGGAGCGACGAAGTTAAGGTGGCAGGAAATAATGAAGCCGTTGATAAGGCTTTTAAAGTTATATCAAAGCTTTTAGAGATGTTGGGCAGAGGCGAAGATATAAATATTCAGACGGTTACCTATATGATTGAATCCGTCAAGGAAGGCAAGGACGAGGAAATAAGCGAAATTATCGGTGATTCCATATGTGTTACCGCCAAAGGTAAGCATATAAAAAGCAAAACCGCAGGGCAGAGGAAATACGTGGAATCCATGAAGAAAAACGACGTTGTCTTTGGTATCGGGCCTGCAGGTACTGGAAAGACCTATCTTGCAATTGCAATGGCAGTTGCGCATTTAAGAAGTAAAAAGGTCAGCCGCATAGTCCTCACAAGGCCGGCTGTAGAGGCAGGAGAGAAGCTGGGATTTTTACCCGGTGATCTTCAGGAAAAAATTAATCCTTACCTTAAGCCGCTGTATGATGCACTGTATGACATATTGGGTGCTGAAACCTTTCAGAAATATATGGAGAACGGTTCCATTGAGGTTGCTCCCCTTGCCTATATGAGGGGAAGAACACTGGATGATTCCTTCATAATACTGGATGAGGCACAAAATACCACCCCGGAGCAGATGAAGATGCTCTTAACCCGCTTCGGCTTTGGTTCCAGAGTAGTAGTAACCGGAGATATAACTCAAATTGACTTGGGAAGGGACAAAGTTTCAGGACTTAAACTGGTAACGGGAATTTTAAAAGGCATAGAAGGAATAGATTTTGTCTATTTAAGTGATAAGGATATTGTAAGGCACAGACTTGTTATGGAGATAATAAGAGCTTATCAGAAATATGATGATGCACATAAAGATAAAGAGGAGTAGGAGGACGCAGTATGGATTTGCAAAAGAGCATTGAAAAGCCTAAGCATACCGGCAGCAAACTGAAAATGTCATTGACTGCGTCCTTAACCCAGAGGATTGCAATCGGTGTAGCATTGTTCTTTATAATATACAGCCTTGTTGTCACAAGCATAGTTCCAAGGCAATATAATCTGTCTGAGGGTGACATAGCCACCGACGATATAAAATCTCCTATGTCGGCTATCAATGAGGCTGAGACAAACAAGCTTCGGGATGAAGCTGTGAAAAAAGTAAAGGAAGCCTATGTTATTGATACGACCGTCAGAGATTTGGCGCTTCAAAATGTCAGAGATTTTTTCAACAAGGTTTTTGATATAAAATCACTGCAGACTATAGAAGACAGCCCCGACAAAATTGAACGATTAAAGTCCGAATCCATAATAACACTGGCGGATGATGATTACGAGGCGGCTATTAAAGCAAATTTAAATGACTTAAAATCCTTGTCGAATTATATGATTGAAAACCTCAATAAGATTTTGAGTGAAGAAATAAGCGATAATGAAGAAGAACTAAAGGCAAAGCAGGATGAATTTGCTTCAAACGCCAAGAGGAATTTAAAGCTGAGCAATGAGCTGAGAAATCTTGCCGTTGATATCGGTTATGCGCTGATTAAGCCAAATATGATATTTGACAACAAAAAGACAGAGGAAGCTGTAAAAGAAGCACAGGATTCAGTGACTCCCGTCAGAATACAAAAAGACCAGATAATTGTAAGGCGGGGAGAAGTAGTAACAGAAGAACATCTTCAGATTTTAAGCAGTCTTGGCATGCTGGAAGAGCAAAATAAGGTGTATGTCCTCTTATATATAGGTATAGGCATATTGATCGCCCTGTTGGAGGGTATAGTTATCATATACCTCTTCAGGTTTTCCCCAGATATTTTAAAGGACAAGGGTAAACTTGTATTATTGAGTATAATAACTGTTTTATTGCTCCTTATTACAAAATTTTTATCCGTTTATCAGGTATCGGGATTCATTGTGCCTATCGCTTTCGCTTCCATGCTGGTAGCAATACTCATAAAGCCCCGGCTGGCACTTATATTGAATTCGGTTTTAGCGTCCCTGGTCACATTGATGCTGGGATATAATTTTGATGTGTTTATAGTTTCACTTATAGGAGGAAGCGCAGGGGCAATTGTAGTATCCAGAATGCATCAGAGGAATGACCTTATAACTGCAGGAATACTTGTAAGCTTTGTCAATACACTTTCCATACTGGGAATAGGTCTAATAAGCAGTGCAGATATAATAACGGTATTCAAGCAAAGCAGCCTGGGTATTTTAAGCGGAAGTTTGGCATCCATATTTACTTTGGGGCTTTTACCATTTTGTGAATCCATATTTGATATAGTAACGCCAATTAAACTGTTGGAACTATCCAACCCCAATCATCCGCTGCTTAAAAAATTGCTTTTTGAAGCCCCCGGAACATACCATCACAGCGTACTGGTCGGGAACTTAGCAGAAGCTGCAACGGATGCCATAGACGGGAATTCCCTTTTAGCAAGGGCAGGCTCTTATTATCATGATATAGGAAAACTTAAAAGGCCATATTTTTTCAAGGAAAACCAGATTACCAATGAAAATCCCCATGATAAGATTACGCCTTCCTTAAGTACCTTGATTATTACAAACCATGTGAAGGACGGAGTGGAGCTGGCTAAAAAATATAAGCTTCCTACAGTAATCAGGGATATGGTGGAACAGCATCACGGCACCACTCTGGTCAAATATTTCTTTGTTAAAGCCATAAATGACAATGAGTCCCAGAGCGATATAGCAGAAAACCAGTTCAGGTATCCTGGACCAAAGCCAAGGAGCAAGGAAGCAGCCGTTGTAATGCTGGCTGATTCTGTGGAGGCGGCGGTACGTGCCATACCTTCACCAACAAAGGCAAAGATAGAGGATGTCGTGCGAAAAATAGTCAAAGATAAGCTTGATGACGGACAGCTTGATGAATCGGATTTAACATTAAAAGACATAAATAATATTACAGAGGCATTTTTAAAGGTACTGAATGGTATTTACCATGACAGGATAGAATATCCGGATGAGGTACAGGGCGATAAAGGAGGATATAATATTGAATCTCATGGCAGATAACCGTCAGAGCCAATTTGAAGCTGAGCCAATCGAAAAACTTATAAAAAAGGTGGCGAAAAAGGCAATAGAGTATGAAGGAGTAAATTCAAACCCCCAGATAAGCGTCATACTTGTAGATAATAAAGAGATAAAGGAAATAAACAGAGTATACAGAAAAATAGACAGTGCTACAGATGTGCTGTCTTTTCCACAGATTGATTACCCTGCTGATTTAGAGAATAAAGAAAATATCGACCCGGATACAGGGGAACTTGTATTGGGGGATATTGCAATATCCCTTGAGAGGGCATATGAGCAATCGAAAGAATACAACCATACCTTTGAAAGGGAGGTAGCTTTTTTAACAGTTCATGGGGTGCTGCATTTGTTGGGTTATGACCATGAGACTGAAGAAGAGAGAAATATAATGAGGGTAAAGGAAGAAGAAATACTGGGTATGCTTGGAATAACAAGATAGTTCAAGGGTGATATAATGAAGTTAAGAAGACTTATCGACAGCTTTAATTATGCTGTTCAAGGCATAATTCATACACTTTCTACCCAGAAAAATATGAGGATTCACTTTTTCATAGCCATATTCATACTGGTTTTAAGCCTGTTCTTCGACTTATCAAGGATTGAACTTCTCATATTATTTTTATCCATAACCTTTGTATTTGTGCTAGAAATGATAAATACTGCCATAGAAACGGCTATTGACCTCTATGCAAATTATTATCATCCTTTGGCTAAAATAGCAAAGAATGTTGCCGCAGGCGCTGTATTAATTGCAGCATTGAATGCGGTTTTAGTAGGCTATCTTTTATTCTTTGATAAATTAAAACCAATAACTGATGTAGTAGTAATAAGGGTTATCAAGTCTCCTCCTCATATAACATTTATAATTTTAATGCTGACCGTCTTAGGCGTTATCGGTTTAAAGGCATTAAAAAGAGAAGGCACGCCATTTAAAGGCGGCATGCCAAGCGGCCATAGCGCTATTGCATTCTCGGCTGCTACAATAATATCCCTTATAACAAAAGATACTTTAGTGATAACATTAAGCTTTTTTATGGCTTTGTTGGTTGCTCAAACAAGGATAGAGGCAAAAATTCATTCCGGTGCTGAGACATTCATGGGAGGGTTATTGGGTACATTAATCACCCTGTTGTTCTTTCAGCTTTTTTAAAGGCTTATTTTCATATGAAAAATTTCAATAATAATTGATAAAAGAGGAAAAACCTCTTTTATTTTTCTTTACATAACATGGCATAATGGTATAATTTATTTACGAGGAATATATTGGGAGGAGCAGGTTTATGATGATTGATGCAAGAGAACTTATTAATTATGCAATTATTGCAAAAGGGAAAGCATATGCGCCTTATTCTAAGTTCAGGGTGGGTGCCGCAGTCCTTGCAAAAGGCGGAACAATATATTCCGGATGCAATGTTGAGAATGCATCGTTTGGTGCTACCAATTGTGCGGAGCGTACAGCCATTTTCAAAGCGGTATCCGAGGGAGCCAAAGATTTCATAGCAATCGCAGTAAACAGCGATTCGGAAAATTTCACTTATCCCTGCGGTATATGCAGGCAGGTCATTGCTGAATTTTCCGCTGGTATGAAAGTGTATGTATCAAACAGAAAAGGAGAATATAAAGAATATACAATAAATGAATTGCTCCCCGGAGCATTTACCGGTGAGGATATGAAATAACGGAGGCATTTTTGCATAATGGGAAATACATTTAAATCAGGATTTGTAACAATAATCGGAAGGCCTAATGTAGGAAAATCCACAATAATGAACAACATAATAGGGGAGAAGCTTTCAATCATATCAAACAAACCCCAGACTACGAGAAATACCATTCAATCGGTTCTGACGAGGGATGATTGTCAGATGGTTTTTATAGATACCCCAGGTATTCATAAACCCAAACATAAATTAGGCGAATATATGGTAAAGATCGCTGAAGATACGTTAAATGAAGTAGATACCATACTATTTATGACTACGCCCGATAAGGAAGTGGGTCCGGGGGATAAATTCATAATGGAACAATTTAAAAAAACAAAAACACCGGTGCTGCTGGTTATAAATAAAATAGATCAGGCGGACAAGGATAAGCTTATCATGACTATTGATAATTACAGCAGGGAATTCAAGTTTCATGAGATCATCCCTGTGTCTGCACTGACAGGAGAAAATATCGCCACATTGATTGATGTAATAAAGAAAATCCTACCTGAAGGACCTAAATATTTCCCGGATGACACAGTTACCGATCAGGCCGAAAGGTTTATAGTTGCAGAGATAATAAGGGAGAAGGCATTGAATAATCTTGAACAGGAAGTACCTCACGGTATCGCAACAGAGATAATAGGCATGAAGGAGCAGGAAAATAACATAATGAACATAAATGCCGTAATATATTGCGAAAAGGATTCCCACAAAGGGATTATAATAGGCAAGAACGGTCAGATGCTAAAGAAGATCGGAGCCGAAGCCAGGCTGGATATCGAAAGACTTCTTGGAATTAAAGTCTTCCTTGAAATCTGGGTAAAGGTTAAAAAGGATTGGAGAAATGATTCTTTTACACTCAAAGGTTTTGGCTATAAATAATTATTATGCTAAATATTCTCACGTATATTTAAAACCCGCCGGGAAAGCATAAAGTAAGGAAGCTAAATAAGGGGGAGTTTTATGCTGGATATAATATCGTGGAAATTGTTTGAGAAGACAGGTTGTATAGATGCCTATCTTTTATATATCGATATGAAAAAAATCAATGATATAAAGGGTTATGACGAGGACAAGGATTCCCTTTTAGATATAATAAGCGCAAATTAGCGGTCATGACCTATATTGGGGTGATAATTATGCCGAATTTAATCAAAACCCGGGGAATAGTTTTAAAGCACACTTATTTAGGAGAAGCAGATAAAATTATCACCCTGTTTACAGATTCCCTAGGAAAGGTGCAGGCAGTGGCTCATGGTGCCAGAAAGGCAAAATCCAAGCTCATGTCATCTACCCAGGCTTTTGCATATTGTGAATTTGTATTATACAAGGGTAAGAGTTTATATACCGTCAGTCAGACGGAAATTAAAGCGTCTTTCCAGGTGCTCTTAAATGATCTGCATACCCTGACATACAGTTCATACCTGATGGAATTGGTTGATGTACTCATTTTAGAGGGTGAAGAGAATATTGAATTATTTTCTTTACTCTTAAAGACACTTTACCTGATGACAGAAGGGAATTTAGATAAGGAGCTTATAGTGCGTGCTTTTGAATTGAAAGCCATTTCCCAATCAGGGTACATGCCTCAGTTTGACAACTGTATCCTATGTGGAAGTTCTTTGAACCTTATAAAATTCAGCAGCAGATTAGGAGGGGTTTTGTGCAGCAAGTGTTCCGAAAATGACAGGTTTGCTGTAAAAATAGATTTGCCTTCTGTAAACACAATGAAGTTTTTCATAAAAAATCATATAGAAAAAGTCAGGGTATTAAAGATTAATCTTTCTATCAAAAATTATATGAAAAAAATAATGAAAAACTACATAAAATATCATCTGGATAAAGATTTTAAGAGTTTGGATTTTCTGGATGAAATAACAAATATGGATGAATTGGAAGGAGTTGAATAAAGGTGGAAATAACTTTAGAAAAAATTGATATTGTAAGAGAAAGAGCCAGGGTGAGTTATGCAGAAGCTAAGGAAGCGTTGGAAAAATGTGATGGTAACGTTGTGGATGCCATAATCTATTTTGAAAAAAATCAAAAAAATGTTTTTGACAATATAAGCAATACCGGCAGCGAATTCGTGGAGTCCATAAAAGATATCATCAAAAAGGGTAATGTAACCAGAATTAAGATAATGAAAGATAGTAAGCTTCTTCTTGATATACCCGTTAATGCAGGAGTAGTAGGAGGTGCTATTGGCATAGTTTATCTTCCGGCATTGATGGCAATAGGAGCAATAGCTGCTGTGGTGACAAAAATCCAGGTAGTAATAGAGCGTCCGGACGGCAAAGAAGAGGTATATGATGATATAATAAAAGATACCTCTGCCGATAAAAACGGCAATGAAGAAAATTAAAAGCTATATGTTTTAAAATATAAATTCCCCATACGGGGGCTTTATATTTTTTTTGCAGTGAAAATATAGAATATATAAAAAATACTTAAAATTCAGTATAAAGGACTATTATATAATGTGAGTCAGGCATATATGATATAAAATATAAATAATATTTGTAATTATGTATGTATTATTAAAAAATAGTTTACTAAAAGTATGTACAATTGTATAATATAAAGTGTTTAATAGCTATAATTAGCATCATATTTTAGTAGTCTGACTCATTAAATAAGGAAGGTGAGGACTATTAAGCTTACAAAACGGCAAGAAGAATTAATAGAGCTTGTAAAAGCAAATCAACCCATTACCAGCGAGCAATTAGCAGACAAACTCAATATTACAAGGGCAGCACTTCGCCCGGATCTGGCTATTCTAACCATGTCAGGAATACTTGATGCAAGGCCGAAAGTCGGATATTTTTATTCCCAAAAACCAACTACCAGCCTAATACATGATTACATAAGAAACATCAAGGTTTTGGATATCAAATCCAAACCGGTAACGGTGTCAGAAAATTACAGTGTATATGATTCAATAGTAACGCTGTTTTTAAATGATGTAGGTACTATTTTTGTTGAGTCCAGTGGGTACTTGGTGGGTGCTGTGTCACGAAAGGATTTTTTAAAAACTGCCATAGGAAGTTCAGATGTCCATAAAGTTCCCGTTGGCGTAATTATGACACGTATGCCTAATATTGTTACGGTAAAGGATACCGACACCGCTTATGAAGCAGCAAGAAAGATAATTGAGCACGAGGTTGACAGCCTCCCTGTTATTGAAGTGGTAAAGGATGAATTGCAAAAGGAACATTACAAAATTACTGGAAAAGTATCAAAAACAACTTTAACTCAGCTTCTTGTCAAGCTTGGCGAGAGTCAGGGATAATTTAAGCGTATACTTTAAATAATTTTTGTCCGCTCTTTATACCATGTCAATCTCAAAGACTAAATGAAATCGGGGGGTAGATCATAATGGCAAGTACAAAATACGTTTACCTTTTTAGCGAAGGTAATGCAAAGATGAAGAATCTTTTGGGCGGCAAGGGTGCAAACCTTGCGGAAATGACAATCATTGGTCTTCCAGTGCCACAAGGATTTACTGTAACAACAGAAGCTTGCACCAGATATTACGAGGACGGTAAAGTAATCGGACAGGACATACTTACTCAAATAGATGAGCATTTAGCGAGGCTGGAGAAAATTACCAACAAGAAATTTGGGGATGTTAAAAACCCGCTCCTTGTCTCGGTTCGTTCCGGTGCAAGAGCATCCATGCCCGGTATGATGGATACCATATTAAATTTAGGTCTCAATGACAACACAGTTGAAGGGCTTTCTAGCCTCACGCAAAACGAAAGGTTTGCATACGACAGCTACAGGCGTTTTATACAGATGTTCAGCGATGTTGTCATGGAAGTTGACAAACAGAAATTCGAGCACATTTTAGAAGCGGTTAAAGAAGAAAACGGCGCAAAGTATGACACCGATCTTTCAGCACAAAACCTTAAAGAAGTAGTAAAGAGATACAAGGAATTATATAAAAAAGAGATGGGAAGTGATTTCCCCCAGGAGCCAAAAGAACAGCTAATAGAAGCTGTAAAGGCGGTGTTCCGCTCATGGGATAATCCAAGGGCAATAGTATACAGGAGGCTTAATGACATACCCGGTGATTGGGGTACGGCAGTAAATGTACAGCAGATGGTATTTGGAAACATGGGTGATACCTCGGGTACCGGTGTTGCCTTTACAAGAAACCCTGCAACGGGAGATAAGATGATATTCGGTGAATATTTAGTCAACGCCCAGGGAGAGGACGTTGTCGCCGGCATAAGGACTCCCCAGCCTATAGACAAGATGAAGGAAGACTTGCCCCAAGCTTACAATGAATTCATGAGAATTGCAAATATTCTTGAAAACCATTATAAAGACATGCAGGACATGGAGTTCACAGTTGAACAGGGAAAATTGTATTTCCTTCAGACAAGAAACGGTAAAAGGACAGCGCCCGCTGCATTGAAAATCGCCGTTAACCTTGTTGAAGAGGGCTTGATAGACAAAAAGGAAGCTATATTGAAAGTTGATCCAAAACAGTTAGACCAGCTTTTGCACCCTGCATTCGATGCTTCAGAGATTAAAGCTTCAAAGCCAATTGCTAAAGGACTGCCCGCGTCCCCGGGAGCAGCGGCAGGTAGAATTTACTTTACAGCCGATGAAGCAAAGGCGCATCATGAGGCAGGCGAAAAGGTCATTTTGGTGAGAATGGAAACATCACCTGAGGATATAGAAGGTATGGTAGCAGCAGAAGGTATATTGACGGCAAGGGGCGGTATGACTTCCCATGCGGCAGTTGTTGCAAGGGGCATGGGAAAATGCTGCGTAGCCGGCTGCGGTGACGTTACCATAAATGAAGAAGAAAAAACCATGACAGCTGACGGTAAAACATTCAAGGAAGGGGAATATATATCCCTTGACGGCTCAACAGGCAATGTTTATGGATACGCCATAAAAACTGTAAAACCGGAAATAACAGGATATTTTGCAACCTTTATGGCTTGGGCTGATGAAATAAGAGCTCTAAAGGTAAGAACAAATGCAGATACTCCTCATGATGCAGCTGTTGCCGTGGAATTCGGAGCAGAAGGTATAGGCCTTTGCAGAACTGAGCATATGTTTTTTGCAGAAGACAGAATACCTGCGGTGAGGGAAATGATAGTTTCAAAAACAGAAGAGCAGAGAAGAAAAGCTTTGGATAAACTGCTTCCAATGCAGAGGGAAGACTTCATAGGAATATATGAAGCCATGGGAGAAAGGCCGGTAACCATAAGATTTCTAGATCCGCCTCTCCATGAATTCCTTCCCCAGGAAGAAAACGATATAAGGGAACTATCAAAGGAAATGGGCATAACCTTTGAAGAACTGAAAGCCACCATTGACGGTCTCCATGAATTCAATCCGATGATGGGTCACAGAGGTTGCCGCCTTACGGTATCTTATCCAGAAATCGCAGAAATGCAGACCAGAGCAATTATTGAGGCTGCAATTCATGTAAAGAAAAACAGCGGAATTGATCTGGTTCCTGAAATAATGATACCTTTGGTAGGCGAAATCAAAGAATTAAAATATGTAAAGGATATCGTTGTTAAAACTGCCGATGAAATAATCAAAGCATCAGGTATTGACCTTAAATACATGGTAGGCACAATGATAGAAGTTCCAAGAGCTGCATTGACGGCTGATGAAATCGCAAAAGAGGCTGAGTTCTTCTCCTTCGGAACAAACGACCTAACCCAGATGACCTTCGGCTTCTCAAGAGATGATGCCGGAAAATTCTTAGATCACTACTATGAAAAGAAGATATTTGAATCAGACCCATTTGCAAAGCTTGATCAAACCGGTGTAGGTAAGCTGGTTAAAATGTCCGTTGATCTTGGAAAATCCACAAGGCCGGATATAAAATTAGGTATTTGCGGTGAACACGGTGGAGATCCATCATCCGTTGCATTCTGTCACGATGTAGGATTAAACTACGTATCCTGCTCACCTTTTAGAGTACCTATAGCAAGATTGGCTGCAGCACAGGCTCAGGTTAATAATCCGAGGACAACTAAATAATAAATAGTTTAAGCATAGCTTTCTAAAGCTTATATCAAGGCTTAGGAAGTATAATTGCAAAATAAAGTATGGGTATTATCTTTTGGTAATTTAAAGGATAGTACCCTATTTTACTTTCAGCATTTAATCCCTAGAATTCAAATACTCACTTTTTTCTTTTATCAATTCTTGAATATAAAGCGACACGGCACGGTTTTCCTTTACTGGGATGGACATGATACGGGACAAGCACTCATGCGGATTTATGATAATAGAGGTGAATATAATGTCAAATGACACTTTCGAAAACTTGAGGAAATATTACAAGCCTGATAAGGTTGAGATTCTGTTCATCGGAGAATCATGACCACACGGAGGTACCTTCTTTTATCAAGAGGATTCGTCACTTTACAGGGAGACGAAAAAAGCTTTTGATGAATATTTCACTCGAGATATATTTTCCCTAGGTAACTTTAAAAAATGGAACTGCTGGTTATATGACATATGTGAGAATCCTGTAAACGGGTTAGGTAATGCAGAAAGAATAGCTTGTATCCATAAAAACATGTATCGGTTAGTAGATGTCTTAAACAAAGAAAAACCCAAACTTATAATTGTTTGTAAAAAGACATTCATAGAACCAGAAATAAGAAGCTCTAATATTATGAGTATATTCCGTGATGAAGAAAGTATTTTCTTTCCTTCGCATCCGGGATATGGTAATCAAAGAAAATATCGTGGGGGTCTTATCAAAGCATTAAAAGCAATAAATTTCAAGCCGTTTATCGCAGATGAATAAGCTTCATGAGAGTGTAACTAAATCAGAAAAATCAGAGATAGGCGGAAAATGTCAACACTCATACAGGCCGGACCGATATATATATAGCTGCTGTATCACCATTTATGGAACTTAATTTTAAGTTACAATACTCTTTTATAAGTTTTATTAAATTTTAGCTCTGATTATAAGAAATAATGTCAGGATCTGCCGTGATTATTGAAGGTTATAATTGAGAAGCAGTATATCTTATATATATGAGGAAGTAAAAACTTTAAAAAAGTCTCAATCTTAAGTTCCTTCCTAAGTTTTACTACAAAGCTTCTTACTGATCTTTCAGAAGCATTAAATTCATCTTTGTAAATCTCGCACAGCCTGTCATATACCCGTTTGGCAGTATGACGCTGCTTATGGGTGCCTTCTCATCGTCGGTGAGCCATTTGATTACTAAGTCTCTATATGGAGAGAGCTTTCCTGATCTAACCTGTTTAGATCGGACTTATATATTAAAATTATCTTTCTCAACATACTTCTTTACTGTTTCAAAATCATGTCCTATGATATCAGCAATCTTTCTTAAACTTTTCCCTTCAAATTTCTTCATATATCTGATATGGTATACTTGCTCCATTGTTAGCATCTCATTATTGTCCTTTTCAGTTTGGTCACTAAAAAGGTTATATTATTTGAGGGGTGCTTGCAATGGAGTTCTTCCATTTTATGCAGGGATTTTTAACTTCCGCACTGCTCGGTTTCTATTCTACCAAAACAGATGTAGCAGCAGAATGGATTAGTCAGCATCGAGATAGAGTCAATAAAATGGTGGGAAATAACAGGTATAGGAGATTAGCCAGACACTCCGTGATGAAAGGTATTTTATAAAACTTATAGGAATTTCATTAATATTTTTGTTGCATATAACAAAGACTATTGAGTGTGAGTGATATATTGAAGGAGGATATAAGTGTGAAAAATAAAACGGAGATAGACCTTATCGTTTCAGAAGTATCAGGTCTTTGGAATACTTACATAAGCGATACAATGGCTTTATGCATGTTAAAGCATTTCATGAGTAGGCTTAAGGATGAAGAAATACTTTCTGTTCTAAAGCATGCAGTTGATATTTCTAACGGTCATATACAGGTAATTACCGACCAATTTAATAAAGAAGGATTTCCTATACCTGATGGTTTTGGCGATAATGATGTCGATATAAATGCTCCAAGACTTTATACAGATCCTTTTTACATCTTCTATTTAGTCAACATGGGACAGATTGGAATGAATGCTTACACTCTGATACTTAATCATATTGCACGACCGGATATGCGTGATTTCTTTTCAAATTGTATAGGAGAGTCAGCCGAACTTTTCAATGAAGCGGTAGATTTGCTGCAGCAGCAAGGCCTTTATATAAAAGCTCCAAGGCTTGAATTTTCTAAAAGTATAGATTACATTGGTAAGCAGAATATACATTCTGATGGATTTCTTGGACAGAAAAGGACCTTATTAGGGGGAGAGATTACTTCTGTTTTTGCGAGTTTAAGATACAACATAATAGGAAAAGGACTTATAACGGGCTTTGCTCAAGTAGCACGATCTAAAAAGGTCAGCGACTACTTTTACAGAGGCAGAGACCTTGCAAATAAAAAGATTAAAATACTTACCAATATACTTATAGAAGATGATATACCAATCCCATCTACATCAGATTCATTTGTTACAGATTCAACAATAGCTCCTTTTTCAGATAAACTTATGCTTAACCATATTTCTATGCTGTATGCAGCCAAAATAAGTCAGGATGGCATGTCCTTGCCTACAGTAATGCGTCATGATCTGCAGTCTTATTATATAGGCTCCATAGCAGAAGTTTCCAAGTATGCTGAGGATGGTCTGGATATATTGATTGAAAACAAATGGATGGAACAGCCGCCGCAAATAATAAAGAGTGAAAATTTAGTTAAATCGTGACTCCATATACCGTTATTATTCAGAGATGAATTTTACGGTATTTTTAATTCACATTTCAAGGATTAAGCAAAGTTTTTCTAGATTGTCACACATTCTTCTCATTTTGTGTAGTAAACATACATACGATAAATTAATAATATAAAATGATAAATATTTATTGTAAAACGATAAATATAATATTATAATATTTCTATTATCAAGATAATGGGGTGATTTTATGAAAAGTGAAACACTTTTTTTAAAGATGGCAGTTATACTTTTAGCTATACCAGTTCTTGCTTTGTGTATATTTGGACTGCCTTACATAGCTAAAGAAGCAGTAAACCATTATTCGCTTTATTTGCTGTATCCGGTAATCATAGGCATGTATGTGTCAGCGGTACCCTTTTATCTTGTTTTGCATCAAGCTTTTAAGCTCTTATGCTATATCGATAAAAACAAGGCTTTCTCGGAAGCATCAGTAAATTCTTTAAAACACATAAAATATTATGCTTCCATCATAGGTATAATTTATGGAGCAGGTATGCCTCTCTTTTATCTCATGGCAGAGACCGATGATGCTCCGGGCATCATAATAATAGGATTGGCACTTACCTTTGCTCCTGTTGTTATCGCAGTATTTGCTGCTGTCCTTCAAAAATTATTAAAAAATGCCATAGATATAAAATCAGAAAATGATCTGACAATCTGAGGTGGATAATATGGCGATTATAATAAATATCGATGTGATGCTGGCTAAAAGAAAAATGAGTGTGACAGAGCTTTCAGAGAGAGTGGGAATAACAATGGCAAATCTTTCTATACTGAAGAACGGAAAGGCAAAAGCCATCAGATTATCGACATTGGAAGCTATATGCAAAGTATTGGACTGTCAACCGGGTGATATTCTGGAATACAGAAATGAAATTATTAATAAAGAATGAGGTTATAAGTACTTATTGTGTTTATGATTATTTTATGAGGTTATGTTTATGTATGATATCGTTATAGTAGGGTCAGGACCGGCAGGGTCTAATCTTGCACGTCTTATTGGCAGAAAATATAAGGTTTTATTGATAGATAAGAGGGAATTAGATAATGACAATTCCAAGAACCATATAGATAAATGCTGTGGAGGATTATTGGCGCCTGATGCACAGAAGATGATTGCAAAATTAGGATTAGGCATACCAAAAGAAATCCTGGTTGATCCCCAGCTTTTTGCCGTAAGAACCATTGATTTAACTAACAATCTTGAAAGGCTCTATCAGAGATTCTATTTTAACATGGATAGGAATAAATTTGACAGATGGCTTGTATCATTAATTCCAGAGGAAGTGGATAAGAAATTTAATTCCATTTTTAAAAGCTTCTCTGAAATACCCGGCGGATACGAAGTCGGATATATTAATAGAGGACAAGAGATATCAGCAAAAACCAAGATGATTATAGGTGCTGACGGAGCATTTTCAAGGGTAAGGAATTTCATAAGCAAAGAAACAAATGCTCCACAAGAGTATATCGCAATTCAGGAATGGTTTGAATGTCCATACAATATCCCTTATTATACGGCAATTTTTGATGAAGAAATAAGTGATTTTTACTCATGGATAATACCAAAGGAAAATTATATATTGCTAGGTTCAGCTCTTAAGCCCAAAGATAAGGCAAAAGAAAAATATGATGCATTGAAAACCAAGCTGACGCAAATAGGCTTTAATTTTGATAAGAAAATAAAAACCCAAGGTGCATTTATTTATAGACCAACGAGAGTATCTCAATTTTATGCCGGGAAGGATTCAATTGCTCTTATCGGAGAAGCAGCAGGTGCTATAAGCCCCAGCTCAGCAGAAGGCATAAGCTATGCGCTAAAGAGCTCTTTATATTTGACTCAAAGCCTTGAAGATGGAATTGATGGATTTTTGGACAGGTATAAGCAGAAAATAAAGGATATAAAATTAAATTTACTCATTAAAAATTTAAAATCCCCGGCCATGTATAATCCATTTCTAAGAAAGCTGGCTATGAAATCCGGTCTTCAAAGTATTGGTTAGGGTATTGCCTATAAAAATAATGCATACAATATTGAAAATCAATGTTATAATAAAATGATTACAGAAATAGGAAATATATGCTTCTCGTTTTAAATAGTAATTTTATTTACAGCCAAAATGTAATAGGATTAATATTTGAATGCGGTGAAGAGTGGATTTTTTTGTGTATTCGCTCTTTAATTTTTTATTATTGTAATCATAAATATCAATGGAGGTGTTTTATATTAGAAAAAATGAGCTGCCAATAAACGAAGATATTAGGGATAGGGAAATCAGGCTTATCGATTCAGACGGAACTATGTTAGGAATTATGTCATCAAAGGATGCACAGGAGATGGCAATTTCGAAAAATCTGGACCTTATAAAAATCGTACCCGGTGCGGCACCGCCGGTATGCAAAATTATGGATTATGGGAAGTATTTGTTTGAACAGGGCAAAAAAGAGAAGGAAGCTAAAAAAAATCAGAAGATTGTTTCACTTAAAGAAGTAAGAATCTCTGTAAAAATTGAAGAACATGATTTTAACTACAAGGTTAAAAATGCATATAAGTTCTTGCAGGACGGGGATAAGGTCAAAGTCAGCATAAGATTCCGGGGCAGAGAGATGCAGTATACCACTATCGGAACGGAAGTCCTTGATAAATTTGCCGATGCAATAAAGGACGTGGGAACAGTTGAGAAGCAGCCGAGGCTGGAAGGAAAAAACATGATGATGATATTGAATCCCAGAAAACAATAATTGTTTCTATCAGTAAGAGGCTGCATTTTAAAAATAATATATATGGTGCAATATTAAAAAGTGTGATACACTCATTAAGTTAGCTACTATATATTAAAAATGGATTGATTTTTTGAATACAACTCTCTTTAATTTATTGGAGTGAGAAGTTAGAACTAAATTATCCAAATAAATTAAGGAGGTATATAGATATGGCAGATAAAGTTATAATTTGTAAAGATTGTAATGCGGAATTCGTTTTTACTGAAAACGAACAGGCTTTTTACAAGGAAAAAGGATTTGATAATGAACCATTAAGGTGCCCTGATTGCAGAAAAGCCAGAAAACAGCAAAGAAATAACAATAGAAGCGGAAGCTTCGGCAACAGATGGTAAAAAAAAGTGGAGCATAAGCTTCACTTTTTCATTTTGTATGTTTTTATATTACAGATATTTTGACATAATGGCAATATATTCATCTGATACTTGAGGAAATACCGTTAATAAGGTATCTATAATATAATCAATATTGCTGTCATCTATTACTTTTGCGTGGGTACCGTCATTGAAAACTATAGATTCACTGTTTAAAGAAGAGTATATAACATCAACAATAGGCGCTTGCATGACATCATTACTTATGGTGCAGCTTTCAGAAAAATATAATTTATCATCTGTAAAAACTAATTGACCATAAACATATTCTTTTTGATTCATATCCAGATTGCCTTCTGAATTAGTATTGCAATTATAATACGTGTGTTCTACGTGCTTAAGGTCAACACGGTTTTCATCTTCGTCTCTTGTAAGGACGCAGCGCAGTTCAAGTTCCATCATCCGTTGCTTTAAGTGTTCAGAAAAATCAATTCCCAATTCAGCAATAAATCTTTTCATTGAAATTACCTTTTTTATTTTGTGTTTCTTTTTGTTGAATATATTATTCACTTATTGTACCTCTCTCAAATTAAATTTTCGTATAAATTTAAAGTACAGGCTAAACCTCTTAATAAGATAGGTACTAAAGTTACAATACCATTGACATATAATCTTATTCATTATCTTTTTAGAGATAATATTATTATACCACTATAATCAGGAATTAACAGGTAATTTTCCCGGAAATGATCATTAACGAGGGTAAATATTATTTCACACGACAGAATTGAGTCTTTCGTGGAGGAGAAGGTAATGAAATTAAGATTGAAAAAGTTAACGACCTATGATATTATAAAAAAAATTCATATTCAAAGTTTTATAGGGTTCCGCAGTTTTTTAAAAAACCGGTCCGGACCGAGATAAAACGCACAGTGTAACTGTGTACACGAAGGATAAAAGCCTGGGAGGTATTAAAACGTATTTTCCGGACTTTTTATTTTTAACATTGTTTGCATATCATCAATATTAATCATTATCCGATGAAAGTGAGGAAATAACCAATGTTTAGAGAAATGAGAAGGGGCAGGCAGTTATTATCAATGCAAGACACAGCAGCTGTAATGAACAGATGCACAAATGGTGTCCTGGCCTGCTTAGGTGATGGAGATTATCCTTATGCGGTTCCAATAAGCTATGTCTATTTCAATGATAAAATCTATTTTCATTCAGCAAAAGCCGGGCATAAAATCGATGCTATTTTAAAGAACTCCAAGGTATCATTTTCAGTGATAGATGAAGATACGGTAGTAAGCGAAAAATATACTACTTATTTCCGCAGCGTTATTGCTTTCGGCGAAGCAAGAATTGCAGAAGGTAATGAACGGCTGGAAGCTTTTGAGGCTTTAGTTGAAAAGTATTCAGGAGATCAGCCCGAAGAGGCCAAACATAAGGAAATAACCGGATGTACGCAAGCTTATATTATTGCAATTGACGTCGAACATATAACCGGAAAAGAAGCCATTGAATACGTCAGCGTTAAAAAATAATTACTATTTCCCATACCAGTGAGACGAGGGTATCGCTTAAAAGTGCAATACCCTTTTTAATATTAAGAGAAAATAAGATTTTCAAAACTTAAGATTTATATCATATCTATTTTCGAGATAATTCTGAAACTTAAAGCAGAACTCATAATTGTCCGTTATCTGGGATATGGTCTTGGTTAAAATAGGCAGTTGTATTTTAGAATTCAAATTGCTTTTACTGCTTACATAATCCCGGGATACCTTCCAGAATTTCTGCGGGAATTCTAAAAAGGCATATAGGGCTAAGAGCTCTGTTTTTGTAAGCTGGTTTTGGGTTTCGTAATTTTCCAAGGTTAGTTTTAAAATATCAAAGTCCCAGCTGGTGCCCTTTCTTTTTAATATTCTCTTTAAGAATGTGCCGATATCATGTATTGGTATATCTATTTTTGATTTGTCAAAGTCAATGACATATAGTGAACCTTCAGGCGTTATTATAAGATTTTTATTGACATAATCCAAATGGCATATAGTATTGTATTTTTCCGACGGGCTGGCTAATTCATCCATATCCAACATGCTTAAAATTTTTACTGCATGCTTTGCCCTTTCAAAATAATAATCGAAGTTTTCTATAAATAATCTGGAGAATTCTTTTTTTGATTTTGTCAGCTTATTGTAATACTCTATAAGCTGGAGCATTTTTTTGTTGAAGGATTTATACCAGTTTATCTCTTCCTTTCTTATAAAGCTCCCAGGGATAGGCTTGAAGCAATAGGACAAACGGTGCATCCTTCCTAAATTTTCGGCGGCAATTGCCACATCCTCCTCATTGTCATAATTACACTTTCTGCCCTCAACCCAGTCGGTGACTATAAAAAGGTTATCATTATATTTTACATACCTGCCACCGGATTTTGTGGGCAGAAGCTTCGGCACACCTATGCCGTTTATGGAAAACCACTGAATTACCGAATAGACAAAAAGTAAATTGCTTTCATCAAAATACACTTTTTTTAAACATTTAAAACCATCGGAGCAGGAAACTTTATATACAGCCCGTTGTTTATCTGTATCCTTAAATTTTATGGGCAAAACATCATATACTTCAAAGGGATATTGAGAAAGTATTTGTAATTTTAACTCATCAACGGGCATAAACTCTTTTAAAGGCATTTCAATACCTCATAAACAAAAAATATCTCATTATAATATATGACTGTTACATATAAAAAGAAGGGAATAATATATTTTTATCGTATATAATATAAGATAAAGTTTATACTTTACCGGAGGAAGATTATGAATATAAGAGAAAATTATGAAAAACTGGAAAAAGAAATACTTTCTCCCTATGCAACATTGAGTTTTGAATCAAAGGGGAGGGTAATTCCTGAGGATAAATGCGATATAAGGACTGATTTTCAGAGGGATAGGGACAGGATTATCCATTCAAAATCCTTCAGAAGATTAAAACATAAAACCCAGGTGTTTATAGCACCTGAAGGGGACCATTACCGCACCAGGCTTACTCATACTCTGGAAGTATCCCAGATAGCCAGAACTATTGCAAGGGCACTGCGGCTTAATGAAGATTTGACGGAAGCCATTGCCCTTGGTCATGATCTCGGGCATACACCTTTTGGGCACACCGGTGAGAACGTTTTAAATGAGATTTGCTCAAAAGGGTTTGAGCATAACGAGCAAAGTTTAAGAGTAGTGGATGTACTTGAGAATAACAAGGGAATGAATCTGACCTATGAGGTGAGAGACGGAATTTTAAACCACTGCGGGGAAAATACCTGCTGCACTTTAGAAGGCGGTATTGTGAAATACGCTGACAGGATAGCATATATAAATCATGACATAGACGATGCCATAAGGGGAAATATTATATCTAATTCTGATATACCCTCAGAGTTTTTGAATATATTAGGGCACACACATTCAAAGAGAATCAACACCATGATTACAGATATAATCAACTTCAGCATAGGGAAGGATTTTATTTTAATGAGCCCGGAAATACAATCAGCTACTGATAAAATCAGACAGTTTATGTTTGACAAGGTATACATTGGCTCCAGAGCAAAGAGTGACGAGAATAAAGCAAGATATGTTGTAACCATGCTCTTTGAGCATTTTAATAAAAATACCGGAGAACTTCCGGAAGAATTCAAGCAAAGGCTTCAACTAGATGATAAAGAGTGCGTGGTATGCGATTATATAGCAGGCATGACAGATATTTATGCCGTAAACCTTTTCAATAAATTGTTTATACCATCGCCATGGAGATAGCGGCACTATTTGACATATAATAATTTTTATTTGTCAGAAGGATTTTGAATTTAAATGTCGAATAAGTAGTGTGCAATATTCAAAGCATTAATTAGGGAAAAATGACAACTAAAATTGATGACAGGATAATACTTTTGGGAAAAATATATATTATGAAGTGATAAAATTTTAAAATGTCATTTTATTTTTTATCATTTTAGTCTGCTTTAGGGACTTCAAAGAAGTAATTTAGAGAAGACGTCAGGTATACAAATAATCTCGAAAGAATTATCAAAAGTATATATGGCAGTCCTCAACTCGAAAAATGAAAAAAGAGATGGGGATTTTTAATTTTAGATATCAAACAAGAAGGAAAAAAAGAAAAAGTAGCGAATTTTAATATGTAAATTGGGATGATTAGTATGTTAATTCCTGAAAATATAATTGAAAACATAAGAGAAAGCAATGATATAGTCGATGTTATTTCCGAATATGTGCCATTGAGAAAAAGAGGTAAAAATTATGTAGGTTTGTGCCCCTTTCATAGCGAAAAAACACCTTCATTTACAGTACAGCAGGGAAAGCAGATATATAAATGCTTCGGATGCGGAGAAGGCGGTAATGTGGTTTCTTTCATAATGAAGCACAGGAACATGGATTTTATTGATGCCATAAAGCATTTAGCAGAGAGAGCCAATATTCCATTGCCGGATGAAAACGGACGGGTTGACAATGAAGCAATAAGTCTCAAAGAAAAGCTGTATGAAATAAACAAGGCGGCAGCAAGATTTTTTTATGTGAATCTTTCAAAGAGTAAGGATGGTCTTGAATATTTCAAAAATAGAGGAATAACTGCTGATATTATAAAAAGATTCGGTTTGGGGTACTCGATAAATTCCTTCAACGGTCTAATGAATCATCTTAATTCATTGGGGTTTAACAATGAGCTTTTAGAGAGAGCAGGACTTATTTTAAAAAGTGAAAAGTCAAGTTACTATGACAGATTCAGAAACAGGGTGATGTTTCCGGTTTTAGATGTCAAAGGCAAAGTTATTGGTTTCGGAGGAAGGGTATTGGACGATTCAAAGCCTAAATACTTAAATTCACCTGAAACTTTAATATTCAATAAAGGTTTTAATTTATACGGATTGAATATAGCTTCTAAAAACATAAAGGACCGAAAGATTTTAATCGTAGAAGGGTATATGGATGTAATTGCACTTCATCAATACGGTATCTTAAATGCGGTAGCATCTTTAGGAACCGCCCTTACACAAAACCAGGCAAAATTATTAAAGCGACATGCTGACGATATTTATATATGTTACGACTCAGATACAGCCGGGCAGGCGGCTACTTTAAGGGGGCTTGATATATTGACGGATGCAGGATGCAATGTTTTTATATTAAGCATACCAATGGGCAAAGATCCGGATGAGTACATTAGAGCACAAGGGAAAGAAGCCTTTGAAAAGGTAATTGAAGATGCTCTTCCTCTTACTGAGTACAAGATAATGAAAAACAGTGACAAATTCGATTTATCTTTAACGGAAGGAAAGATAGCCTTTGCCAAGGCCTGTGCCCAAGAACTGATACTTATAAATGACCCCGTAATTGTAGATGCATATATAGGTAAGATTTCTTCTAAAACAGGCATTGCGGTATCAGCTTTGTATAATGAAGTCTCCAATCTTAAGAGCTCAAAAACCAGAGAAGATGAGGACTTACATGGGCATATAAATGGCAAAACTAGGTATAATAATAACATCGATGGACAAAAATTATACTTAGAAACCGCTGACCAGAAAGCAGAAAAATTTATATTATATATATTATGTGAAAAGAAAGAATATTTTGAGCTCATACGGAACAGACTATCCTGTGATAATTTCAATGATTCCACGTATAGAGAAGCAGCAAGCATAATATATGATAAGCTTAATAAAAATGAAGATATAATACCTGCACATATTATTGATTCATTTCAGACAGTAGAAGAAATGAAAAAAGTGTCGGATATTTTTCAAAGCAAAATAATAATTGATGCAGAGAATATAAAAACCGTCATAGATGATTATATCAGCTTAATAATTAAACATAAATTATTGTATAAAAAAGAGAGATTATTAGCAGAAATGAAGAAATCCGAAGAAAAGGGAGATGTGCAGCTATCAACGCAATTATTAAAAGAAATAGTAGGGATAGAGAAACAACTAAGGATGCAATAGGTTCTTTGGAAGGAGGTAAATCAATTGAAAAATGGAAGCACAAAGCTCAGCTTTGTTAAACAATTAGTTGAGAAAGGCAAAAAAAGCGGTACATTAACATACAAAGAAATCATGGATTCACTTGAAGATATAGATTTAAGCCCCGAACAGGTGGAAAAGGTCTATGAGATATTAGAATCCATGGGGATAGAAATAATAGGCGACATAGATGACCTTCCAAAAGATATGATTATAGAAGAAGAAAATATTGACTTGTCTATTCCTGAAGGTATAGCAATTGATGATCCTGTAAGGATGTACTTAAAGGAAATAGGTAAAGTCCCACTTTTATCTGCTGAAGAAGAGATAGAACTGGCTAAAAGGATGGAAAAAGGCGATGAGGAAGCCAAGAAAAGGCTGGCAGAGGCTAATTTAAGGCTGGTAGTAAGCATCGCCAAAAGATATGTGGGAAGAGGTATGCTTTTTCTGGATCTAATTCAGGAGGGAAATTTAGGCCTCATAAAAGCAGTGGAGAAATTCGATTACGTAAAAGGCTTCAAGTTCAGTACCTATGCTACATGGTGGATAAGACAGGCAATAACAAGAGCAATAGCAGATCAGGCCAGGACTATAAGAATACCCGTCCATATGGTTGAAACTATAAATAAACTCATAAGGGTATCGAGACAGCTTTTACAGGAGTTGGGAAGGGAACCCTCAGCCGAGGAGATAGCCAAGGAATTGGGGATGCCTTCCGATAAAGTCAGAGAAATTATGAAAATTGCACAGGAGCCTGTATCATTGGAAACACCCATAGGGGAAGAAGAAGACAGCCACTTGGGAGATTTTATTCCTGATGATGATGCTCCGGCACCGGCTGAAGCCGCTGCCTTTACATTATTAAAAGAGCAGCTTATGGATGTTTTGGATACTTTGACACCCAGAGAGGAAAAGGTTTTAAGGTTGAGGTTCGGCCTTGATGACGGCCGTGCCCGCACATTAGAAGAGGTAGGAAAGGAATTTAAAGTCACCAGAGAAAGAATAAGACAGATAGAAGCAAAAGCTTTAAGGAAATTAAGGCATCCCAGCAGGAGCAAAAAATTAAAGGACTATCTGGATTAATTAAGTTTTTGAAATTCCCGTTTCTTTCGGGAATTTTTAAGGGCCTTTAGCTCAGTTGGTTAGAGCAACCGGCTCATAACCGGTTGGTCCGGGGTTCGAGTCCCTGAAGGCCCACCATGAACTGATTGGAAGCCTTTGAATCTCCAGGGCTTCCAGTATAAATGAAAAAGCCACAACTGCTTTTTATCGCCTAAATGATGAAAAGCAGTTGTGGCTTTTACTATTTGGAAAAAGAATGGAGTTAACTTGCAACACCCTGGTAAAATTTACAGGAAATATTTATAAAATAAAAAGCCACTTTCAAGAAAAGGTCCTTAAAAATGGCTTTCTGGAATAAGTGATATACACTGTTATTTTAAATTATTATGACAGGAAAGGAAGCACCATATTTGTAAATTTATCATATGCATGGCGCATAAGGGGTTCAACCCTGTCATCAACAGGAGGATAAGCTTTCTTGAATTCATCAAATGGAACAACATATTTGGATTCAAACTTAGGATAAAGATGTGAGTACTTAACAATGGAGTCTTCCTTCTTGTCAATTGTAACAAGCTCTCCAGCATTATCATACTTAGAATTCTCAAGTATATATTCCATGAGGGCAATATAATTCTCGGGATTAACATCATTCAATATTAATGCCTGCTTGTCAAACTTCCACATGAAATTTCCGCCTGGAGCAAGTATGTCAATAAGTTCCTTAGCTTTATCTATACACTGTTGCCTGGTTCCGTTCTTCAATAAAGTTATTGGATAGAATCCGCTGAGAACCATCTTCTTTCCAAGTTTGTCCTTAAACAGCTGGGGATCGCCGTATTCCATTTGGAGTCTGGTTCCCTGTGGCAGTTCCTGCATATGATCAATAAAGCGGGTCCAGTCATGCTCGGCGAAAATGGCCATAGCCTGGCCCCTTTCAGCACAAATATGGCAAATCTTCAGGAAAGTCGGCCAATAGAACTTTTCAAAATCCTTTGTATTAAGGAATGTTGCCATATGGGTCATGATCATATTATTTCCCAGTATAGACTGTACAGGATTAAGTCCCCTCCAGACACAGTAGGGCACCAATGCTTCCAATGCCTCAAGGACCTTTTCCGGCTGCCTCTTGATATCACCATGAACCTTGGTAAAGCCGCGAAGATGGTCGGCTAAAAAGTCAAAGGGTACTGCCTGCATCCCGTTCACCCCTGGAGGTGATACAAAGTAGCCATATTTTTGAACAAACTTATCGCTGACCTCAGCGAATATTCTATTCAGATCCATTGTAGCCAGCATATATTTGGCAAAGGCAAGACTCCTTGAAATGGGGTCTGTATCAAAGCCTTGGTTGGTGTGAGTTGAAACCTTCTCAACTATGAAATCGTAGGGATTTTTTATAAGGTCATCATAATCTTCGGGCTCCATGTAAGAATTTTCAGGATGCTGAAAAAATCCGTTTGATCCCATTTTTGTAAATCTTGATTGCTGGAACATCAATGCAATTGGATTTCTGGCAAAGGGCATTGGGAATGTATCGCCGCGCATAAGTTCCATTGCTTTGTTATAAATTTCTTCCAATAATTCAGTTGTGTATGAATACTGGGTTGTCATTAAATCCTTACCGGCATATTGCATCATAAACTCTATGCCTAATGCATCATGGACAGGAAACCTTTCCGGAATAATACCGGAATATGTGTCGGTATATAGCTTGGTACGATATTCTCTTAATTCTTGTGCATTCATGTGTTAACCTCCTAATACTAATTTATTTTATAAATGATATTATGTCGGTGTAAACTGAATTTTAATATGTCGAATTAAACGGGGTAACAATTTTTGTGAATTTATCATATGTATTGCATAAGGGGTTCAACCTTAGCCTCAACTAACAGATATGAATTTTTAATTCATCAAAGGAACCCGGATATTTTGTTTTGAATTTTATGATAAGTATGGAAGTACTTAACTATGGAATCTTCATTCTCAGTAGTAGTTTACTAATTCTCCGAATTATCGTACTTGGAATTGTCAAGGATATATTCAATGGTAGTAACATAGTTTTCAGGATTGATACGTAAAGAAAGGCATAAGGATAATATTTTATGCTACATAGGTGAAGTAATAAGCGGCAGATGCAGTTATTATAAAGGTAGTCATATATCTGCCATAATCTGCAATCATAAGGAATATAAGCGATGGGTTTGGAATAAATTTCTCAGAATGTCGCCAAGAGAAGCTTTTTTCTTTTTTTAGTTGCAGTCTTTATCTGTTGGGTCTCAGCACCCTTCACAGGCAGTTCTTCATATCCATCAATCATTCTAAAGTGTAAATAGTAGCCGACCACATGCAGCATTCCATGAGAACTCGGAGAATTGTAAAGCCCATTACTGAATTGTCAGCTACAGCATCAAGGAGCAGAGCCAGCGGGGTGCTTGTATAGGAGAAGAATACTCTATAAAGGTTTTCAACTACTTAGAGGTGTTGGGTGAATTGCTGCTGAACATTGAACTTCCATAGCTTTATAGAATAGCCATTATCCCGGATATTCATCCTTCAAGGGTATAGATTTTACTTTACCCATCCCTGACAAATTTTTACGCCTTCTGCAGCGTTGGTTGTAAATGCATCTGCACCAATCTGTTCACAGGCTTCCTTGGTAACAGGGTTTCCTCCTATTATTACCTTAACACTTTCACGAAGGCCGGCTTCATTTAAGCTGTCTACAGTTTCTTTCATGGACTCTAGAGCTAGTGTCAATACGCCGCTCATACCTACGACATTTGGCTTAACTTCTTTAACTTTTTCCACGAATGCACTTGCGCTCTGGTCTATTCCAAGATCGTAAACTACAAAGCCCGCAGCTTCGCACATGCTCTTGAATATGTTTTTGCCTATGTCATGTAAGTCTCCGGCAACAGTTCCAAGTACAATTGAACCTACACTAACGCTGCTTGAACTGCCTAAAACCGGCTTTAATGTATTAATTGCACTTGTCAAAAGCTCTCCCGCAAATATAAGGTCACCTACAAAGTACTCTCCTTTTTCATAAAGATCACCTACAACTGACATGCCGCTCTGACAGGCGCCTACTACCTTCTGGGCATCTTCTTCTGAAGGGTTTTCAGCAACAAAGACATTAAGTATTTCCAGTACCTTTTCTTCATCAAGTTCCCCCACTAATGCTGTCAATTCATTTAAATCCACCATAACATTTTCCTCCTTAATAATATATTTTGATTGAGCATAAGATTACTAGCTACCGTAATCAGACTTCCCGATCTTAATTAATAAAAATAAATGTACAATATATACAATTATAGTAATTTTATGCTATATTAATAGTTTAAATGCATTGTAGCTTAATTACAAATTTTGTATTATTTTAATTTGTTTAATATGCTCATATTATATATCAATAATTCCTATTATCTTTGATAATCTCAATGTATGTAAACATTGCAATATATTAAAATAATCTGAGCTATAATTTTATTTTGCCCTGAGGACAAGCAAAATGTTGCTACTCAACATGAAATGCGCTTAAAGCATGAGACGTGCTATGGCACATATGGCAAATTTTATTTGATATTTTGTGTAACGAAATATTTCATATCGGAAAGCGATGCTTCATTTATACCCATAAAATATATATTATCTATATATTTATGCTATAATAAAAGTAGATACTACGAACAAGCAGAGGATAAAGATGAGATTATCACCAAGGCTTTTAAGGATTGCTCAGATGGTTGAGAAAAATTCATATATTGCCGATATAGGTACTGATCATGCATATCTGCCCATTTGTCTTATAAAGAATGGGATATGCGAGAAGGCTATTGGGACGGATGTAAGGACAGGCCCCATTGAGAGGGCAGAAAGAAACGTAAGAAAATACATGCTAGACGATAAAATCATTCTTCGCAAAGGTGATGGACTAAAACCCATAGGTATAGGTGAAGTGGATTGCGCAGTTATATCGGGTATGGGAGGATACTTGATATGCGATATATTTACGGAAGGTGAGGAAATTGCACGTTCCATAAAAAGTTTTATTATACAGCCTATTCAGGCTCCGGAAGCTCTGAGAGAATATTTCTATAAAAACGGATATAAAATATTGGATGAAGCATTAGTAAAGGAAAACGATAAAATATATCAGGTAATGAAGGCGGTACATGGTGAAGATTCCGTTGATGATACTATATATTACGAAATAGGCAAAAAGCTTATAGATAAAAAAGATCCCCTATTGAAGGAATTCATAAATATGAAAATAGATGAAATCCATAAAGTGAAAGAAAAAGTAGGAGAGCCGGATACTTTAAATGCCCAAAAAAAGATTGGGGAATGCGATATAAAATTGGCTAAATTAAGGGAGGTGCTGAAATGTCTGTAAAGTGCAAAGATATAGTGAGGATAATTGAAAATTTAGCGCCCATATATCTTGCGGCTGAATGGGACAATTCAGGACTTTTAATCGGCGATGAAGAGCAGCAGATAAAAAGTGTGATGGTAGCCCTTGATATCAATAAGGATGTATTGGATGAAGCATACAAATTGGGTTGTGACATGATAATAACCCATCATCCTGTTATTTTCTCGACCTTAAAATCACTTAATTCAAATAATTTCAAAGAAAAAATCATACGCGATATTGTATCGAAAAATATATCAGTATATTCAGCTCACACCAGCCTTGATGCGGCAGATGGCGGAACGAATGACTTGCTGGCAGATATTTTAAAAATGAAAAATGTTGAGGTTTTAGATAAAACTGAAGAAGAAAAATTATATAAAGTAAGCGTTTTTGTACCTAAGGGATACCAGGAGAAAGTCAGGGAAGCCATAATTTCTTCAGGTGCAGGTCACATAGGAAATTACAGCGGCTGTACTTTTAATACAAATGGTATTGGTACATTTTTACCTCTTGAGGGCTCAAAGCCATTTATAGGAGAGATGGGTATTCTGGAAAAGGTTGATGAGATTAAAATTGAAACAATAGCAACAGCCGCAAATCTTGAAAATGTGATAAACAGCATTTTAAAAGCCCACCCATATGAAGAACCAGCTTATGATATTTACCCTCTATATAATAAAGGAAGGAAATACGGTTTTGGAAGAGTCGGCATCTTGGATAATCCCGTGACTTTAAAAGAATTATGCCAAAAATTAAAAGAAGTACTTAAAACAGATAATCTAAGAGCTGTGGGAAATTTAGATGCAATTGTAAAAAAGGCGGCGTTATGCAGCGGAAGCGGTGCTGATTTATTGGAGAAATCCTATAACCTTGGCTGTGACGTGTATATAACAGGAGATGTAAAATATCATGATGCCTGCGATGCAAGAGACATGGGAATGGCTTTAATTGATGCGGGGCATTTTGCAACTGAAAACATATATATGCCCCAGCTCATGAATTATTTAAACGATGAATTCACTGCTCGTACAATGAATGTAAAGCTTTATATTTCAAATGCTAATAAAGACCCATTTTCAAAGGTATAGAATCAGATTTCTATACTTTTATTTTATTTAAAGGAGAGTGTTTAAATGTTTAAACTTGAATTATTATGGGCATTGCAAAACATAGACGGTGAGATTGTAAAATATAAAAGAATTCAAAAGAACAAGGAGACATTGATTAAGTTAAATGACTTAAAATCCCAATACGGTAAATTGAAAGAATCCCTTCAAAATGATATGGTGTATAAGAAGGATATTGTCAGTCAATCCGAAGCCTTTAACCTGAAACTGAAAACCCTTGATAAAAGGGTCAAAGGAGACAGTGAAAAGCTATACAACGAAGCTTCCAGTATCAAAGTGATAGAAAACCTTCAAAATGAAATAGAGATAAATAAAAAAGAGATTGATAAAATAGAAAATCAGCTTTTGGGTATCATTGAAAAGGATGAAAAGGTAACTTCTGAGATAAAGGATAAAAAGGAAAACCTCATTAAACTTAAAAAGGAATTTGAAGAGCTTAAAGAAGAATATAATAAAATCATTGAAAGCGGCAAAGAAATCCTGGAAAGATTAGAAGGCAAGCGGGCTGAGTTATTAAATGAAATCGATAAGGGGCTGCTTGCACGATATGATGAAATAACTGCCAAGAAAGGCAGTGCAATATCAAAGGTGGAGAAAGAGACCTGCAGTCAATGTGGAGTAAAGCTTAATGCCATACTTTATGATAAACTAAAAAAGAATGATGATATAAATTTGTGTGACCACTGCGGAAGGATACTCTATATATAATTGTATACCATTACTCATAAGCGATATGGCAATGACGTATGTCAGAATTGGTAAAAGGCTATGTATTATATGACAATAATCTATCTTTATCATGAATTTCACTAGGAATTCTGATTGTTTAGTGATAAAATATTAGTTATACGAATTTTTAATAGATAGCTAATATCTTATTATGTTATCTTATTTAATTTATTAAAATATACCATAAACATTAAATAATGCAGAAAAGGAGAGATTAAAGTGAGTCAAGCAGAATTAAAGACCAATGAAGGCTGCTGCTGCGGACAGGATAAGGAAATGTCCCCGGAAGTAAAAAAAGTGTATGATATTGTTCAAACACACAAAGGTCAAAAAGGCGCCTTAATGCCTATTTTAAATGAGATTCAGGACGCTTTGGGATACCTGCCCAGATTTGCAATGGAGGAAGTGTCAAAAACGCTGGATATGCCGCTGGCAGAAATATACGGAGTTGCAACCTTCTACTCAAGATTTACTCTTAAACCAAGAGGGGAGCATACAATAAGCGTATGCTTAGGTACCGCTTGCTATGTAAAAGGCTCAAAGGATGTTTTTGATAAATTAGTGGAAGAACTAAAAGTTAAGGGCAGCGGGGATACAACAGAAGACGGTAAATTTACTCTCGACGCTACAAGATGTCTTGGATGTTGTGGGCTTGCACCTGTAATAACAATAGATGAGGATGTATATGGTAAAGTAGTCCCTAACGAAATATCAAATATATTAAAGAAATACCAATAATGAAAGAACTGTCACTTCACATACTGGATATAGCACAAAATTCAATCACAGCCGGCGCATCAGCCATAGTAATTACGATTATTGAAGATATTCCGCAAGATAAATTGATAATAATTATTGAAGATAATGGATATGGGATAGAAAAAGAGAATATAGAAAAGGTTAAAGAATCTTTTTATACTACAAAAAAAGGTAAGAGCGCCGGACTTGGTATACCTCTTTTTATGGAAGCTGCAAAGAGATGCAGCGGAGACCTATATATAGAATCTGCCAAAGGAGAAGGAACCAAAGTAACGGCTCATTTCAGCCATAGCCATATCAACAGAGCGCCTCTTGGCAGTGTGTGGGATACAATTGCATCCTTAGTGGTGTGTAATGAAAATATAGACTTTATATACACCCACATTTATAACGGCAGTGTCTTTGAATTTAATACCATTGATATAAGAAAATTGCTTGGGGAAGTATCTATAACTTCACCTAAAGCAGGGGTATGGGTTAAGGAATACCTGAAGGAAAATATAAAAGTACTATATGGAGGTGTAGAAAATTGAAGACAATACAGGAATTGGAGGAAATAAGAAAGCGGACTTTTGAAACCATAAAGGTCAGAAGAGAGCACTCCGGAACAAGAATAGTAGTAGCAATGGGGACATGCGGAATTAAAGCAGGTGCCAGAGATGTTATGGTAAGCATAATGGAAACAGTTGCGGAAGATAATCTGACTGATGTCGTAATAGCACAGACAGGATGTACAGGAAACTGCGATATGGAACCTATTGTTGAGGTTTATAGACCTGGCCAAGATAAAGTAACCTATGTGAAAATGACTCCTGAAAAAGTTGCAAAGATTGTTAAAGAGCACCTTGCCAAGGGGAAGGTTGTCAGCGAATATACAATGAATTCCTAAAGATAAGGAAATAATATATACGGTTTTTAATTTAAATTACGCGTTAGGAGGTAAATATAATGAAGATGTATCGTTCTCATATTATGGTTTGTAAGGGAACAGGCTGTAACTCTTCAAGCTCGGAACTGATCGCACAGAATTTTGAAAAAGAGCTGAAAGAAAACGGCCTGGAAAATGAAGTTATAGTTGAGAGGACAGGATGCTTCGGCCTTTGTGCATTAGGCCCTGTTGTTATAGTATATCCTGAAGCTGCATTTTACAGTCAGATAAAGCCGGAGGATGTTCACGAAATCGTTACTGAGCATTTGCTGAAGGGCAGAGTTGTAAAAAGGCTTTTATATCATGAATCTATAGATGGGGACAGGCTAAAACCTTTAGATGAGGTTCCTTTCTATCAGAAACAGGTTAGAATTGCATTGAGAAACTGCGGTGTAATAAACCCCGAAAATATAGATGAATATATAGCATTTGACGGATATAAGGCTTTGACTAAAGCCCTCACAGAAATGAATTCAGAACAGGTAATAGATACTATTAAGCGTTCCGGATTAAGAGGAAGAGGCGGAGCCGGTTTCCCTACAGGTAACAAGTGGGAGTTTGCAGCTAAAGTAAAAGATGATCAGAAATATGTCTGTTGTAATGCCGACGAGGGAGACCCCGGTGCATTCATGGATAGATCAGTGCTTGAAGGAGATCCTCATGCGGTACTTGAAGCCATGGCAATTGCAGGTTTTGCAATAGGTGCAAGCCAGGGTTATATCTATGTACGTGCCGAATATCCAATAGCAGTTAAGAGGCTTACAATTGCCATAGGCCAGGCAAGGCAGTACGGCCTTTTAGGCAAGAATATATTAGGAACAGGTTTCGACTTTGATATAGAATTAAGGCTTGGTGCCGGAGCATTTGTATGCGGTGAGGAAACTGCTCTTATGCGTTCAATAGAAGGTAAGAGGGGTATGCCTACTCCAAGGCCTCCATTCCCGGCAGTTAAAGGATTGTTTGCTAAACCGACAATTCTTAATAACGTTGAAACACTTGCCAACGTATGCCAGATAATATTAAAAGGGGCGGAATGGTTCTCCAGTATGGGAACTGAAAAATCAAAGGGCACAAAAGTATTTGCCTTAGGCGGCAAGATAAATAACACCGGTCTTGTTGAAGTTCCGATGGGTACTACAATGAGAGAAATAATATATGATATAGGCGGCGGTATACCAAACGGAAGGCCTTATAAAGCAGCTCAGACAGGCGGACCTTCTGGTGGGTGTATACCCGCATCAGAAATAGATGTACCCATCGATTACGATAACCTTATAGCATTGGGCTCAATGATGGGTTCCGGGGGACTTATCGTAATGGACGATACAACTTGTATGGTTGATATTTCAAGGTTTTTCCTTGACTTTACTGTGGACGAGTCTTGCGGGAAATGTACACCTTGCCGTGAAGGTACAAAGAGAATGCTTGAAATATTAGAACGTATATGCGAAGGAAAGGGAGAAGAAGGAGATATAGAGAAGCTTGAAAGTCTCGCAAGGAGCATTAAAGATACAGCTTTATGCGGACTTGGACAGACTGCTCCAAATCCCATTCTTTCTACTTTGAAATATTTCAGGGATGAATATGAAGCCCATATCAGGGATAAAAAATGCCCGGCAGGGGTTTGTCAAGCACTTTTGGAATACAAAATCAGCGATGAGAAATGCAAAGGCTGCGGCATATGTGCTAAGAACTGCCCTGCAAGTGCAATATCCGGCAAGCCAAAGGAAACTTATTTAATAGATCAGGCAAAGTGTATAAAATGCGGAGTGTGTATGTCTAAGTGCCCATTCAAAGCTATTGCAAAGGAATAGGAGGGATAAAATGGCTGTTAAATTGGTTATCGATGGAATCAATGTAGAAGTACAGGACGGAACCACTATTTTGGAAGCAGCAAAAAGCGTAGGGATTAATATCCCCACCTTTTGCTATGATCCCTCTATGGAGATTTATGGCGGCTGCAGGATATGCGTTGTAGAAGTAGAGAGGGCAAGGACACTGGTTGCATCATGCACCATGCCGGTATCCGAAGGTATGGTTGTATATACAGAAAGTCCTAGGGTAGTTGAAGCAAGAAAGTCTATATTGACATTAATGCTTGCAAATCATCCTAATGATTGCCTTACCTGTGAAAAGGCCGGAGTTTGTAAGCTTCAGGAATATGCATACAGATATGAAGTGCGCTTTGGTGAGATAACAGGAGATAAACATTCCTATGAGATTGAGGATAATAATCCTTATATCGAAAGAGATATGAATAAATGCATTTTATGCGGAAAATGTGTTAGAACATGCAGCCAGGTGGAAGGAAGAAAGGTATTGGGCTTTATAAACAGGGGCTTCAATACAAAGGTATCTCCTGCCTTTGATGTAACTTATGCAGAATCTAACTGTGTTCACTGCTTTAGATGCGTATCCGTTTGCCCTGTAGGAGCACTTAAGGATAAAAGAGCTGCAGGTCAGGGAAGAAAGTGGGAGCTTGAGAAAAAAGAGGTTGACTGTACTTTCTGTGATTACGGCTGCAAATTTGAAGTAGGAAGCAAAAAAGGAAAAGTTGTATATGTGACTCCCAAAAATCCCGGAAACGGAAGGCCGCTGTGCTTGAAGGGAAAGATAGGAAACGAGCTTAAGCATGTTGATAATCCAAAGGCTCCATATATAAAGGAGGGCAATGAGTTTGTTGAAACGACTTGGCCGAAAGCCCTTGGATTAGAAGAGCTTATTGAAAAAATAGTTAATTCACAAGCGAGGTGATAACCTTGATTAAATTAGTAATAGACGGACAATCAGTGGAAGTGAGAGAAGGTGCTACAATACTAGAGGCCGCAAGGCTTTTAGGTATAGATGTTCCGACTCTTTGCAACGATGAACGTTTGGTTGCCCATGGTGCTTGCAGGATATGCGTCGTTGAAGTAGAAGGTGCAAGAACACTTATGACTTCCTGTACTGTGCCGGCAGCAAACGGCATGGTTGTGCGTACTGAGAGCCCAAGGGTTGCAGAGGCAAGAAAAGGCATACTTGAACTTATGATTGCCAATCATCCCCTTGATTGCTTGACCTGCGAGAAGTCTGGCGACTGCAAATTGCAGAATTACTGCTACAGGTACAATATAAAGGGCAGCAGTTTTACTAGAAATAAGAAGCAATATGATATAGACTACAGCAATCAATTCTATGTAAGCGACCAGAATAAATGCATTCTTTGCGGAAAATGCGTCAGGGTGTGCAATGAATTGCAGTGTACAGGTGCCATAGGTTTTGCAGGCAGAGGCGTAAACACACATGTGGCCTCACCCTTTGATGACAATCTGGATGCATCGGTCTGTGTATCCTGCGGTAACTGTGTGGCGGCTTGCCCTGTAGGAGCATTAGGTCCTAAAAAGAAAGAAAAATACAGACCGTGGGAAGTTAGAAAGGTTAAATCAACCTGTTCTTACTGCGGCGTAGGCTGTCAGGTGCAGCTTCTTGTTAAGGATGATAAGGTTGTAGGTGTGGAACCATATGACGGCGCACCTAACCACGGATTATTATGCGTAAAGGGAAGGTTTGCATACAATTTTATAAATCATCCTGCAAGACTTAAGACCCCTCTTATAAAAAGGGAGGATAAATTCGAGGAAGCTACCTGGGATGAAGCCTTAGGCTTAATTGCAGAGAAGCTTACATCAATTAAAGAAAAACACGATTCTGACAGCATCGCAGGACTGTCTTCTGCAAGATGTTCAAATGAGGATAACTATATCATGCAGAAGTTTATGAGAGGAGTTGTGGGCACTAATAATATCGACCATTGTGCCCGTCTCTGACATGCCACTACTGTTGCCGGTCTGGCAACAACATTTGGCAGCGGAGCCATGACTAACAGCATTGAAGAAATCGGAGATTCCGATTGTATATTCATAATAGGCTCCAATACTACGGAGAATCATCCCGTAATCGGTACCTATGTAAAGAGGGCAAAGCAAAAAGGCGCTAAGCTTATAGTTGCTGATCCAAGGGTAATTGAACTTGCAAACAAGGCGGAAGTATATATGCAGATGCTTCCCGGAACAAATGTGGCATTGCTCAATGGTATGATGCATGTAATCATTGATGAAAATCTCCAGGATAATGACTTTATCAGAGACAGGTGTGAAAACTACCATCAGCTGGTTGATATAGTAAAGGATTATACTCCTGAAAGAGTGGAAGAGATTACAGGTGTAAGTGCTGATTCCATAAGGAAAGCTGCAAGGCTTTATGCTACATCTGAAAAGGCAAGCATACTTTATGCTATGGGTATAACCCAGCATTCCACCGGAACTGATAACGTTTATTCCATTGCCAACCTTGCCATGCTATGCGGCAAGCTTGGAAAAGATGGCTGCGGCGTAAACCCTCTAAGAGGTCAGAACAACGTCCAGGGTGCCTGCGACTTAGGCGCTCTGCCAAACGTATTTACAGGATATCAGCCTGTAACATCAGCCCCTGTAGTAGAAAAGTTTGAAAAGGCATGGGGAGTAAAGCTTTCTGATAAGCCGGGATTGACTGTTTCAGAAATGATGAAGTCAGCTCATGAAGGCGGTATCAAAGCCTTGTATATAATGGGAGAAAATCCTATGGTTTCAGACCCGGATACAAAGCATGTAAAAGAATCATTGGAACACTTGGAACTGCTTGTAGTCCAGGATATTTTCCTTACTGAAACCGCTGAATTGGCAGATGTGGTGCTTCCTGCATCCAGCTTTGCTGAAAAAGACGGTACCTTCTCCAATACAGAAAGAAGGGTCCAGAGAATAAGAAAAGCAATACCCAATGTAGGAAATTCAAAAGCTGACTGGGAAATCATTGTTGATTTGATGAACAAAATGGGATATGAGAGCCATTATAACTCTGTATCTGAGATATTTGAGGAAATTGCTTCTCTTACTCCTTCATATGCAGGTATAACCTATGAAAGGATTGAAGAAACAGGCATTCAGTGGCCCTGCCCAACGCAGGACCATCCTGGTACAAAGGTTCTTCATAAGGAAAGCTTCTCAAGAGGAAAAGGTTTGTTCAAACCTGTAGCATTCCAGCCTGCAGTGGAATTGCCGGATGATGAATATCCTATCATTCTGACTACAGGAAGAAATCTTTATCATTATCATACGATGACTATGACGGGTAAAACAGAAGGATTAATGAATATTGCAGGCGAGAATTATATTGAAATTAATCCTATCAATGCCAGAAAGCTAGATATTGAAAGCGGAGATTTTGTTAAGGTTATTTCAAGAAGAGGGGCTGTTGAAGTAAAAGCCCTTGTAACAGAAATAGTAGATGAAAACGTTGTATTTATGCCATTCCACTATGCTATCGGCTCTGTAAATATGCTGACTAACAGCAATGCCCTTGATAATATTACTAAAGAGCCGGAACTTAAGGTAAGCACAGTAAGGCTTGAAAAAAGTGAAATAAAGAAGCCGAAAAGAGTGGAAAATGCATCATAGTTTAAACAAGTTTAAAGAGCTTAAGGTATAGAAACAATAAAAATGCCCATCATCAATAGATGATGGGCATTTTTAAAGGAGGTGTGAAGTGGATAAATTTGGAACTGCAATTATACTATGCGGCGGTAAAAGCAGCAGGATGGGTTTTGATAAAAGCACCATAAGGGTTGGAGGAAAGTTTTTAATTGAAAAAATAGCCCATGGACTTGAAAAAGTATTTAATGAGATAATAATGGTTGCAGAAAATAAGAATAAGTTCGGCAGCATACCTTATAGAGTAACGGAGGATTATATAAAGGGCTTTGGTCCGGCAGCAGGTATATATACAGGCTTGAATGAAGCTTCATCCTATTATACCTTTGTTATCGCATGTGACATGCCCTTTGTAAATATTGATTACATAAAGTATATGATGAATATAATTGAAAATCACAATCCGGATTGCGTCATTACAAGAAAGGGAAAATGGATTGAACCGCTTCATTCCTTTTATTCTAAGAAATTAATTGACAGCTTTAAAGAAAACATAGACAATAATCAGCTTCAATTATATAAAATATTAGAAAAACATGATGTTTATTATGTAGAAGAAGAAACAGCAAGAAAATTCAGCAAAGACCTTGATGTATTTATGAACCTTAATTATGCAAGTGACTTGGGCTGTATTAAAAATGCCTTTGATGAGGAGGTTTAAGATACGTGAAAGGCTATAAGGAATTGGATATAGAAAAATACGATATATCGGGAGAAAGGAATAATGTAAGTGATTTCATTGTTGAAGAATCTCCCCTTAATATATTTGTAAACAATATGTATTACATTACCTTGATGTGTACTCCCGTTGAAGTTGAGGAATTATGCATTGGATATCTTTTTTCGGAGGCAATAATAGAATCACAGGATGATATTGAAAACATTGAAATAAGCACTGAGGATATTGTGTTTATTAAACTAAAAAAAGATATTGTTCTAAGGGAAGATGCCACCAGAGTATTAGTGTCAGGCTGTGGGAAGGGCATGGCAGGAGCCAATATCATTACACAGAAGGATTTGCTTGAAGTAGATAGCACTGAAAAATTTGAAGCTGAATTTTTTTTAAAACATATGAAGGAATTCAGCAGTATGTCAGGCCTTTTTAAGCTTACGGGATGTGCTCATTCAAGCTGTGTTTGCGGAGAGAACGGCAATGAGCTTTTATCCGATGATATAGGAAGGCATAATGCTATTGATAAAACCATAGGAAAATGCATATTGAATAATGTGGATGTTAAAAAAAGAATGCTCTTTACCAGCGGAAGAGTATCCTCGGACTCGGTTATAAAGGCTATTAAAGCAGGTTTTCCCATACTAGCCTCCCATTCGGCGCCTACGTCACTGGCTGTTGAAATAGCCGCAAGGCTCAACCTTACATTGATTGGCTTTGTAAGAGGAAAAAGGATGAACATATACAGCCATCCTGAAAGAATAATATAAACATGCAAAAATTGAATTTTTATTATTGACTCTTGAAATAAAAGGTGCTAAAATATAAAAAATATTCATTAAGACTATGAAGGATGAAAGTAGTTATATAATAAAGACTGAAGAGAGCCGGTGGGTGGTGTAAACCGGTGTCTTATGTATAATGAAGTACCCTCCGGAGTTGCAAACCGAAGTAACAGTAGGCTTTGACGGATTCTTTCACCGTTAAAAGAAAGGAGATATCAGGTAATTCCTCGTATCTTAATAAGCAGGGCTTTTATTAGCCAATTTGGGTGGTACCGCGAGATAACCTCTCGTCCCTTTAAGGGATGTGAGGTTTTTTTATTTGTCTGAATTTATTTTAATTTATATTTATTTAGGAGGGAAAATAATGATAATTGTTATGGAAGCCAATGCAAGGGAGAAGGACATTGAAGAGGTAAAAAGAGTAATTATTAATGCCGGCCTGGATATTCATATATCAACCGGTACTGACAGAACCATATTGGGAGTGGTGGGGGATAAGAAAAAATTAGGCGGCAAGCCTCTTGAAATGATGCCCGGAGTGGAAAAAATAGTTCCCATAATGAACAGTTACAAACTTGCCAGCAGAACCTTTAAAAACGGGAATACCATAGTGAAGGTTGGAAATGTTGAAGTGGGGGGAGATGAAATCGTAATAATGGCAGGCCCCTGTGCAGTTGAGAGCAGAGAACAGCTTTTTGAAGTGGCAGAGGTTGTAAAAATAAGCGGTGCTCAGTTTTTAAGAGGCGGGGTATATAAGCCAAGGACGTCTCCATACTCCTTTAAAGGATTAAAAGAGCAGGGATTACTTCTGTTAGACGAGGTAAAAAGAGCAACAGGTCTAAAGATAGTTACCGAGGTCATGAGTACGGAAAATTTGGAAGCAGTGGCACAATATTCAGACGTATTGCAGATAGGGGCAAGAAACATGCAGAATTTCAACCTCCTTGAGGAAGTAGGCAAGATTAAAAAGCCGGTGCTTTTAAAGAGAGGTCTATCCTCAACAATAGAAGAATGGCTGAACGCAGCGGAATACATCATGTGTGAAGGCAATTATGATGTAATATTATGTGAAAGAGGTATAAGAACCTTTGAGACAGCCACCAGAAATACATTGGATTTAAGTGCAATTCCTGTTATAAAAGAGAACAGCCATCTTCCCATTATTATAGACCCAAGCCACGGCACCGGTGTATGGAAATATGTGTGCGCCATGTCAAAGGCTGCAGTTGCTGCAGGTGCCGACGGACTTATGATAGAGGTTCACCCTAATCCTCTTGAAGCATTATCAGACGGTGCCCAATCATTAAGACCTGACAAATATAATGCCTTAGCACGGGAAATTAAAGTATTGGCAGAAGTTTGTGGGAGAAAATTCAATGGGGATTAAAAAGATTACCGTCATTGGAGCCGGGCTTATCGGAGGTTCCCTTATAAAAGCTTTTTTAAGCACAGGGGAATTTGATGTGACATGTGTCGATAATGATGAAGATAACCTTAAGCTTGCGCTGAATGACGGAGCAAAAGTTATAAGTATTGAGAATATTAAAGAGGCGGTATTTGATTGCGATTTAATATTTGTCTGTACACCTGTAATGGATATGCTAAACATTATAAAGGATGTCATTTCCGGGGTTAAAAAAGGCTGTATTATTTCGGATGCCGGAAGCACAAAGGGCTGGATTATGAAAAATTTAGCCCCGTATATAAAAGAGGATGTATATTTCATAGGGGGGCACCCTATGGCAGGAAGCGAAAAATCCGGTTATATAAATGCAAGCGCCAATATGTTTAAAGGAGCTAGCTATATATTGATACCCAGGATGGGAGTTCCTGAAGGAAAGGTAAAGGCCCTTGAAGAGGTAATATCAAAGACAGGAGCTTTAACAGTTATCCAGGATGAATTTACTCATGATAAATGGACGGCTTCTTTAAGCCATCTGCCCTATATTGTATCCATATGCCTCTCTTCTTCCATTGACAGAGGAGGATATGAAGATGATATATTAAAGATGTCCGCAGGCTCACTCAGGGACATGACTAGAGTATCCGATTCTTCCTTGAATATGTGGAGAGATATATGCGCCACTAATAAAGAGCAAATAATGGCCAATCTTTCGAAATTCAGAGAAGAGCTGGATTGCTTCACCCAAATTTTAGAGCAGGGTGAGCTTAAGGATATAGAAAATTATATAGTAAAAGCCAAGGATTTCAGGCAGAGGTTGGCACGAATTAAAGGGTATTAATGAATGGGGCCGGCTTATAAAAAGGACGGTTTATAAAGTAGCATATGCATAGGATATATGGAAAGAATAGAACATTTTAAAGCATTTATACGTCTATATATGTAAATTTCACTATTACACTTATTATCGTTTTTATTTTGCAAAACCTATGTGATAAGTGTATAATTGTTAAGTGTTGAACATTTACTATATATAGAAAGGAAATAAGCAATGTCTGAAGATAACAGAAGTCAAAGAAGCAGAAAAGCTAAGAAGAAAAGAAAAGTAACCAAATTAGGCATATTGGTTTTGGGTATTATCCTTATACCTGCAATTATATATGTATCTAATTTGCTGTATATATTGTATTTTGCCCCTACGCCTACCTTTGTTGATGATCCTATAGATGTTGTCGATGGAGAAAAAGTGGACATCCCTGAGGTGGAATCATCAGGGATTGACAATATAGTATTGTTCGGTGTGGATTCCAGGGAAGCCGGGGATCATGGCAGGACGGATTCTATCATAATAGCTTCCATCAATAAGGATTCCAAAGTGATTAAACTTACATCCATCATGAGAGATTTATATGTGGAAATACCATCAAAGAATAAGCATATGGACAGGATAAATTCTGCATATTCAATAGGAGGACCTGAATTAGCCTTAAAAACCATAAATGACAATTTCGGTTTGGATATAAAATATTATGCAATCATAGATTTTAAAGCCTTTCAGGAACTGGTCGACCAGGTTGGTGGAATAGAAGTTGAAGTAAAGGATTATGAAGTAAATGAAATAAATCATTTCATAACTGAGATAAACGGAAAAGATTCAACCTTGCTTAAAAAAGCAGGATTTCAGCATATAAACGGCCAGCAAGCCTTATCCTATGCAAGGATAAGAAAGGTAGGTAACGGGGATTACGAGAGGACTGAGAGGCAGAGAATAGTTTTAAAAGCTTTAGCAGAAAAAGCTAAGCAGACCAACATTTTAAAAATGCCTCAGCTTCTGACCACCTTGGCATCATATATACAAACCAATATACCTATGTCGAAAATAGTGAGCTTAGGAGTTACGGCATACGGCTTTGACGGAGGCATGCAGACTATGCGTGTTCCCATAGACGGGTATTTTAACGATCAGAATGTAAATGGTGCTGCAGTTCTTGTGCCAGATATAAAATCAACGGCACAATTATTAAAGGAGTTTATATATGATGTAACACTTACCGGCAATAAGGATGTGCCAAGCTACATGCAGAATAATTTCCACATGGATGACACAGTTGTAGTAGCATCAAAACCCAAAGCTAATATTCCGGATTACAGAACACCGGAAATATCCATGAAAAGCGAAGATGAACTGGAAGCTACGCTCCCCACGCCGATCAGTCCTGATGTTTCACAGCCGGATTCACCTGGAGAAGATGAGGAAGACAATACCAATAACCCTACGGTAACGCCGACAAAAAAACCAGGACAGACTCCCACTCCGCCGAAAACATCACCGGGGGCGACTCCTACACCGTCAACGTCACCAACCCCGACACCAACGGGAATAAAGGAACCCACCCCAACAGGCAGTTATCTGCCCACGCCACCGCCGGCTGATGCAACAAAATCGGCTACACCATAAGATGAATAATATCAATGCTGTTGATGATAAAAAATTCAACAGCATTTTTTTACTTGATTAGTAATGTAAATGAGTTATAATAATAAAATATGAAAGAAGGGAATTTGAATTTTTCATTTTTTAATAAAAGAAATTGATTATTTTACATAGAAATTGTTAATGAAATAACATGTGAAATTCAGTTAATTTCTGAAAATCCCGTCATTTTCAAGGTTTTCATTTCTAATAATAAATCTGATATGTCTAAATTTTCAGTCAATTTATATTTTCTAAATTGTATGACTTTTTGATTTTATTGAATTTTAAAAAAATACTGCTTGCATAATACGTCGAGCTATGCTAAATTATTATTATTAATTAGTAGCCTAGCTTAATTTATAATGACAAATTAATTATGTTGATAAGAGGCTAACTAGGGTTCCGATGGTTTCATGCTGGTCCAAGCGTTAGCAAACATACTGAGGAAGGTATGTTACACCGTTAGTACAAAAGGCTCGGCGGGAGGTCTTATCCTTAGATGGACAAGGCCCCCCTACGAGTTTTTTTATTAAACTTGTTGACATAATGTGTCATTATATGTAAAGGTAAACACTGTGGGGGTGATTTGATAAGCTAATATGCAACGATTAAGAGAAAAGAATGTGAATAATTCAATTGATGGAGGAGTTAAAATGAGAAAGAAGAGTTCAATTTTATTGTCATTTATGCTAGTTTTAGCTTTAGTTTTAACTGCTTGCTCAGGACAGGGCGGCAGTAACAACAATAATCCTACTACAGCACCAACAGGCGGTGCTAGTGCAGGGTTAGGCGCAGAAGTAAAAATAGGTGCAGTTCTTCCTATGACAGGTGACGTTGCTACATTCGGTAAGTCATCAAAGCAAGGTTTAGACCTTCTTATAGAACAGTATAATGCAAATGGCGGAATAAACGGCAGCAAAATAGTTTTAGTAGTTGAGGACGACGAAAATAAACCGGAATCAGGCGTTGCAGCGCTGCAGAAGCTTATCAACAATGATAAAGTTGTTGGTGTAGTAGGTTCAGTAGCAAGTAAAGTAACTCTCGCTATGGCTCCAGTTGCAACACAGAGCAAAGTTCCTATGGTTTCAAGCTCGTCAACAAATCCCGGAGTTACTGCATTAGCAGGAAATGAATATGCATTCAGAGCATGCTTTATAGACCCGTTTCAGGGAACAGTTATAGCTAAGTTTGCATCTGAAACTCTTAAAGCCAAGACTGCTGCTGTACTTTATGACGTAGCAAACGACTACACGGTTGGTCTTGCTGAATTCTTCACAGCTGCTTTTGAAGCTGCCGGCGGTAAAGTCGTCTCATCACAAAGCTATAACACCGGTGACACTGACTTCAATGCACAGCTTACAACAATCAAACCTTTAAATCCCGATGTATTGATTTTAACTGACTACTATCAGACAGTAGGACTTATTGCTAAACAGGCAAGAAATCTTGGTATAACCGGTACATTCTTAGGCGGGGACGGCTGGGATTCACCAGACCTCGTAACTATAGCCGGTGATTCAATTGAAGGCGGATATTTCAGCAATCACTATTCATCAGAGGATACTTCACCTGAAGTAACTCAGTTCCTTAATGATTACAAAGCTAAATATAACGAAACTCCTGATGCTCTTGCAGCTCTTGCATATGATGCAGGAAAAATGCTTTTAGAAGCAATTAAGAAAGCTAACTCAACAGACGGTGCTGCAATAGTTGAAGCATTAAAAGCAACTGATATGACTTCCGTAACAGGAACAATCAAGCTTGATGAAAACAGAAACCCTGTTAAACCTGCTGTTATGATTCAGATTAAAGACGGCAAACAGGCTTTCGCATCCAAGGTTAATCCGTAGCCCCCAATTAATTAATTGTTACCACTTCCCGGAGGAGATTCTTCCTCCTTCTCCGGGGGCTGTGGTATAACCCGTACTTGAAGAATAGGAGATGAGGATGATGGTATTTCTACAGCAAACTATAAACGGTATTGCTCTTGGAAGCGTATATGCGCTAATCGCTCTGGGATACACAATGGTTTATGGTATAGTGCAGTTAATAAATTTTGCCCATGGCGATATTTACATGGTAGGAGCATATGCTGCTTTTTTTGCTGCTGGGGCATTGAAATTGCCTTTTTTACCCGTACTTTTAATAGCAATGGCTACCAGTGCTATTTTAGGTCTAACAATTGAAAAACTTGCATACAGGCCCATAAGGACAGCACCTAAAGTAACAAACCTTATTACAGCTATAGGTGTTTCTTTGCTTATTGAGAATCTTGTAAGAATTTTCATAGGTCCAAATCCAAGGAGCTTCCCTGAGTTGATTAAAGTTCAGATTATTAATATAGGAAGCTTACAGATAAATAACTTACAGATAGTAGTTTTTTCTGTTTCTGTAATACTGATGCTGATACTGCAGTTTATAGTCCACAAAACAAAAGTTGGAAAGGCTATGAGAGCAGTCTCCCAGGATAAGGACGCAGCAAAGCTGATGGGGATAAACATCGACAGGACAATATCCTACACCTTTGCCATAGGTTCTTCATTAGCTGCCGTGGCAGGTGTACTGGTTGGTATAGTATATCAGAGAATTGACCCTCTTATGGGAGTAATGTCAGGGTTAAAAGCATTTATAGCCGCTGTCTTAGGAGGTATAGGTATAATACCTGGTGCCATGGCCGGCGGATTTTTAATGGGTATAGCCGAAACATTGACTAAGGGTTATATATCTACACAACTTTCTGATGCCATAGCTTTCGCAATATTAATTATAATACTTCTTGTAAAACCGTCAGGATTGATGGGCAAGAAGACCAGCGAGAAAGTGTAGGTGACAAAATTGAAAGAGAGAACAAAATATTTAATCGTTATAGGGATTGCGGTATTAGTATATTTAGTGCTGGCAAATCTTATGCGTTATCAGGTATTAAATAATTATCATATACAGATTATCACCTTTGCCGGTATAAACATCATATTGGCAGTAAGCTTAAACCTTATAAACGGTATAACAGGGCAGCTGTCATTAGGACATGCTGGTTTTATGTCCGTAGGAGGCTATGTGGCTTCAGTTGCATCAATCAAGATGGGTATTCCTTTTTTGCCTGCCTTAATTTTAGGCGGAATTGCAGCTGCAATTGTAGGCTGCCTTATAGGCTTCCCGACATTGAGACTGAAAGGTGATTATCTTGCTATAACAACCTTAGGTTTTGGTGAAATAATAAGGGTTTTATTTGTTAATATTGAATATGTTGGCGGTGCAAGGGGTCTTATGGGCATTCCCAAAAAGACTACATTTGATATTGTATATTTACTGGCGGTTGTTACCGTATTGGTTGTAATAAATATTATAAATTCAACTCATGGAAGAGCTCTAAAGTCCATAAGAGAGGATGAAATAGCCGCAGAAGCCATGGGAATAAATACTACAAAATATAAAGTTATGGCATTTACCGTAGCTGCTGCTTTTGCCGGAATAGCAGGAGGATTATATGCTCATTACATTATGTATATCAACCCGAAATCCTTTGATTTTTTAAAGTCCATTGATATTGTAATAATGGTAGTTATGGGCGGTATGGGCAGTATCATTGGTTCTATATTCTCTTCAATAGTACTGACAATTTTACCTGAAGCCCTCAGACAGTTCAGTGATTACAGAATGGTTATTTATTCTCTGGCACTAATTCTAGTTATGATTTACAGACCTTCTGGCCTTTTGGGAACAAAAGAACTTTCTATCTCAGGTGCTGCAAAAAGATTGAAAAAATTATTCGGCAAGGAAAGGGGGGTTAAAGATGGAACTTCTAAGAGTTGATAATCTATCCATATTATTCGGAGGCTTAAAAGCTGTTTCTGAATTTAATCTTACCCTTGAAAAAAATGAGATACATGGGCTTATAGGACCTAACGGCTCAGGTAAAACTACATGCTTTAATATGTTAACCGGCGTGTATCAGCCTACTACAGGTGAAATTAAACTTGACGGTAAAAGTCTTGTAGGGCATAAACCCTATGAAATAACAAAGATGGGTGTTGCAAGGACTTTCCAGAACATCAGGCTTTTTAAAGATTTAACAGTACTTGATAACGTAAGGCTGTCTTATCATTTCAGAGCTAAAAACGGACTTATTTCAAGCATTTTGAGGCTTCCATTATACTACAAGGAAGAAAAGCAGATTGAAAAGAATGCCATGGAGCTCCTTGAAATATTCGGCTTACATGAAAATGCAGCTGATTTGGCTAAGAACTTACCTTACGGAAAGCAGAGGAGGTTGGAAATTGCAAGGGCATTGGCTACCAGCCCAAGACTGCTGCTTCTTGACGAACCGGCTGCAGGTATGAATCCGCAGGAAACTATGGATTTGATGGAAACAATTAAATTCGTCAAGGAAAAATTCGATTTATCTGTTTTATTGATAGAACACGATATGAAATTTGTTATGAATATATGCGAAAAAATAATAGTTCTTGACCATGGTCAGACTATAGCCAGGGGAGTACCTGATGAAATAAAGAGGAATCCTAAGGTTATAGAAGCATATATCGGCGAGGAGGTCTCTGTAAGTGCTTGATGTAAAAGACATTAACGTTTATTATGGCAATATCCATGCCATTAAAGGCATAAGCTTTTCAGTAAAAGAAAAAGAAGTTGTAACACTTATAGGTGCAAACGGAGCAGGTAAAACAACTACAATCAGAGCTGTTTCCTCATTGGAAAAGGTAGCCAGTGGAGAAATTACTTATAAAGGAAAAGATATAACCAATGCAGAAGCCAGTTCCATAGTTGCGATGGGCCTATGTCAGGTTCCAGAAGGGAGAAGAATTTTTCCGAGGATGAGTGTAAGAGAAAACCTTGAACTGGGAGCTTACCTTAGAAAAGATGTTGAAAAGATAAGAAGAGATTACGAATTGGTATATGAAAAATTTCCAAGATTGAAGGAAAGAATAAATCAGATTGCCGGAACATTATCCGGAGGAGAACAGCAAATGCTAGCTATTGGAAGAGCATTGATGTCAAATCCTGAGCTTCTTTTATTGGATGAACCGTCAATGGGCTTATCACCTCTTCTCGTAAAGGAAATATTCAAAATCATAAAAGAGATAAATGAGGAAGGAAGAACAGTTCTTCTTGTAGAACAGAATGCCCATATGGCACTTTCGATTGCTAACAGAGCCTATGTTTTAGAAACCGGCTCAATAGTTCTTGAAGGCGATGCCAAAGAAGTTATGGAAAATGAAGATGTAAAAAAAGCATATCTTGGGGACTAAAAAAGATACCGTGCACATTCAATATGTGCTCGGTATCTTTTTACCCTTTTTTGCTATAAATAAAAATAGCATGACAGGACAAGGATACATATGGTAACATAAATTAGTGTGCTCTTACATCTATATATTTAAAGGAGGAAAATACATGGCAAATCCAGTTGCTACAATAATTATGGAGAACGGTGATGCTATTAAAATAGAACTTTATCCTGATATAGCACCTAATACCGTCAATAATTTCATTTCCCTTATTAAGAAAAATTTTTATAACGGAGTTATATTCCACAGGGTTATCCCGGGATTTATGATTCAGGGGGGAGATCCTGAAGGCATTGGAATAGGAGGTCCCGGATATACTATTCCGGGAGAATTTAATGCTAACGGCTTTACTAATACATTAAAACATGAGCGCGGAGTTATATCCATGGCACGTTCAGGACATCCTGATTCTGCAGGCTCCCAATTCTTCATAATGGTGGATGATGCTCCTCATCTAGACGGCCAATATGCATCCTTCGGAAAGGTAATCCAAGGGATGGACGCCGTTGATAAAATAGTATCGGTCCAGACAGACAGAAGGGATACACCCGTGGATGAGCAAAAAATGAAAGAAGTAACTATAGAGCTTTTTGGGATTGAATATAAAGAACCTGAGATATCATAGTAAAAAACCCGCTGAGATAAAATTAAGTCAGCGGGTTCTGCTATACAGGGTATTTATTTAATATATCAAGAGGGTTTATATCGCTTAAAAGCAATTCTATCATAACAGTTTTGCATATTTTATAATGTTTATATAAGCTGATTGAGGGCTCAAGGCTTCCGTATATTACCCACCCTAAATTGCAAAGCTTTGGAAGGGGAATATAACCGGTAAAACCCATTACATCTTTAAGAGGTATGCCTAAAAATATACCCATTTCGTGAGGGAGGCCAATCTTGAATTTTTCTTTAAGTATTAACAGCTTTTCATCTAATGAAAGGTTTAAATCATAACCTAATGAACCCAGAAAAAATTGTGATTGGCCGTCATTAAGCTTAAGGTTTAATTTATCCTCATCATATAACAGCATAACAGTAAAACTCTCACCGGCATAAAGCTCATAGAAAGTGAGCTTCGAATTATTAATTACGATTTCCTTATGCCTGTTCCACAGTTCTAAAGTATTGCTCTTATGCATGCTGCTGAAGGTAATTGTACAGGCAGGTTTGGTTCCTAAAAGAACTGCACAGCTGTTTAATACGATAATCTGGGCTAAGTGATTGATACTGTCATCCAATTCAGTTGTAAGGAATAAAAGCTTGTGGAATATATCATAATTATCGAGTGACATATAAACCTCTCAAAACTTTTAATTTGGTTTTCAGGATATAAAATTTTACTGACTATACAATAAGAATATTGTTATTTTACCAAATTTAAAATAAACTATTACATTAGATAGATAATTTGACAATAATAAAAATATAGCAGTTATTTAAGCGCAAGGAGAATTAAAATGAAGATATATGCAATTAGTGATCTTCATCTTTCAAAGTCTGATCCAAAGCCCATGAATATATTCGGAAACGCATGGACTGATCATTGGCATAAGATAAGGTATGATTGGAGAAATAAAGTAAATACTGATGATGTAGTCCTCATACCTGGTGATATATCATGGGCTATCACACTCGAAGGCGCATTGCCGGATTTACTGGAGATTGGAGAGCTTCCGGGAAAAAAGATATTGATCAAAGGAAACCATGATTATTGGTGGGAATCACCCACCAAGATAAGAAATATCCTCTCTCATAATATGTTTATAATACAAAATGATTTTATTGATATTGGTGAATATAATGTTTGCGGTACAAGGGGGTGGCTCCTCCCTGAAGATGACAGGTTTAAAAAAGATGATGAGAAGATTTATAAAAGAGAGCTTTTGAGGCTCGAAATGTCTCTTAATAAGGCAGTTAAGGCTTCAGATAAACCTATTATAGTTATGATACATTACCCGCCGGTAAATGAGAAAAACAGTATATCGGAATTCGTTCATATAATGAAGAGGTTCGATGTATTGGCATGTGTATACGGGCATCTTCATGGAGAAAGTCTTAAAAACACAATGGAAGGAAGTATCGAAGGCATTGATTTCTATAACGTGTCCTGCGATTATCTGGACTTTTCCCTAAAAGGCATAACTCCCGTAAAGAGAAATAGGATAATATAAATTTATATATAAGAGAGGGATAAAATGCCAGATATATTTACCCATGTTGCTAACGGAAAAGAGAGTATAAAAAGGCTTAATATAATGGAAGACGGATATTGCATACAGCCTCAGAATATATTTTTCTTGGGGTGTATGGGACCTGATATTTTTTTATACCACAATTTTTATCCCTGGAAGGCTAATAGAACAGTAAATGAATTGGGAGATGAAATGCACACAAAAAACTGCGGAGATTTCATAGTAAGCGCATTTGAATATATTAAAAATGAGGATTTAGATGAAAAAGAAATACTTGATGATATGAGAGTGTTATATTTTCTTGGCTATATCTGCCATTATGCAGCGGACAGAATAGCCCACCCATTTGTTTTCAGCAGGTCGGGAGTGTACGATGAAAACAATCCCGACACATATAAGCTAAAACATGCACACAAAATTATGGAATTATCTATAGACTATCATTTAGCAAGAAGGTTATACGGACTGGACGTAAACAAGGTTAAAATGCATGAGCTTTTAGATGTGGGAGAAACTATGCCGAAAGGCATTGTATATATATACAGAAAGATATTAAATGGATATTTTGGGAATATAGTTTCAAAGTTATCCGGCGATTACATCAATGAATCCTATAGGGCAATAAAAAGTGCATGGAAAATTTTCTATGACCCTATTTTTATAAAAAGGTATACCATGAAAGTATTAGGCTATGGGGATTATTTTTATCCTACAAATCCTAATTTAAGAGATTATATGAATGAAAAGGGAAGAGATTGGCCTCACCCCTGTGATTTTAGAAATACAAGCCGTGAGGATTTTTATACAATATTTGAAAGGACAGTTGAGCTTGCAGCCGATATGTTGAAGTCAGCCATTGATTATTTATACAAAAAAAGAGATATTAATAAATTCAAAGAGAGTATAGGAAATTTTTCCTTTCTCACAAATACTGATATAAGCCAAAATGAGCAAAGGATGATTTGCTTTAATAATATATTTGATTAAAAAGATGAATAAATATAAATAAATTTATTTAGAAATCAAAGGAGATTAGAGGAGATTAGAGAACTTTAAAGGAAGGCGGGACTTATTTTGTTAGCTTTCGGAATAAGGCTTATACAGGCTGTTTATGAAGGATTGGCAAACTTGTTTATAGATATTGACTAATGATATAATAAACATACAAAAGGGAGTAGTATAAGGTAAAAGAAAGTTAGGAGGGGAGTAGCTATGTTACGCTACAAACTGATTTACTTTGAGGATTTAAGAATAATACACAAAGATGACGAAACATATGTATAGGTTGATATCCTTTAACGCTAAATAAATTTTATTTGAGGTGATTTTATGGATATCAATACTATTAGGGTGTTAAAAAACAATGTAAATACTAAAGAGGCTGAAACTATGAAGCCTGCAGAAAAAAAACAGGATAAAAAAGACATCATTAGAAATGGATGTTTGAAGCTTACGGATTATATGGTTTACTAAATAAATAAAGAGGCAGCATTGCGCTGCTTTTTTTATTTGGCTCTTTGCAGTCAGTTGAGTAATAATGTGTGTAATTTTAAAGGTAAATTGCATTATATTGACATTGCGAAATTCATATATTTAAAGCTATAATTAATATTATGTTAACTATAATATAAGGAGTGATATGAGTGCGTGGAAGAAGAAAGAATAAGTTTATTGCAATTACATTAATTATTATAGTTATAATATCACTTCTTGGAGCAGGATACTTAATTTCAAGACCTGAAAAGAATATAATGACTTATAATAATTTTCTAAGCTCTATTGAAAGCAATAAAGTTGAGACAGTTTACCTTTCTAACAAGCCTGAATTAAAAGTGAAAATGAAGGACGGAAGCATATATTATACCGATAACCCAAGGAGTGACAGCTTAAAGGAAGAGCTTTTAAAGAAGGATGTCAAGGTTAACGAAGCTGAATCAAACTCAATTGGTGAAAAAGCCATGGGATTTGCTGCTACCCTGATACTCTTCGGAATCATAGGTTATTTCCTGGTTACTACGACAGCAAAGCAGAGAAGCGGCGGAATTATGGATGTCACGGCAATGTCTAAAGAAGCTGAAAACAATGTGCCCATAGGCTTTACAAATGTTGCAGGCAACGAAGAAGCGAAGGAAAGCGTAAAGGACATTGTAGACTTTCTTCAGGATCCCGATAAATACTTAAAATACGGTGCAAGAATGCCTAAAGGCGTAATGTTCTACGGACCGCCGGGCACAGGTAAGACATTGCTTGCAAAGGCTGTGGCAGGAGAAGCAGGTGTCCCTTTTTATGCACTGTCAGGTTCGGATTTTGTACAGGTATATGTTGGCGTAGGAGCCGGCAGAATAAGAGACTTGTTTAAGAAAGCAAGGGAAAAGGGTAAATGCGTAATCTTCATAGATGAAATAGATGCTCTCGGGAAAAAGAGAGACGGCGGAGGAATAGACGGCGGAAACGATGAAAGAGAGCAGACTCTAAATGCTCTTCTGGCTGAAATGTCAGGATTTAATGAAAGCCAGGGTATAGTGGTTATCGCGGCTACAAACAGGTTGGATACAATAGATGAAGCATTACTGCGTCCCGGAAGGTTTGACAGGCTGGTAGAGGTAGGACTTCCTGATATTAACGGAAGGCACGAAATACTAAAAATCCATGTAAAGGGAAAGCCCTTATCTTCTGACATAGATTTAAAAAGATTAGCAGAGCAGGCGGTATATTTCAGCGGCGCCATGCTGGAGAGCATGATAAATGAAGCTGCCATATTTGCGGCAAAAAGAAATGCCGCAGCAATTGAAAAAGCGGACATCGACCAGGCATTTTATACCGTTATTGCAGGCGCGGAGAAAAAGGACAGAAGTTCATTAAGGACAATTGACAGAAAAATTACCGCCTATCATGAAGCAGGACATGCTTTGATTGGAAAGCTTATTGCTCCCGATAACAAAATAACCAAGGTAACCATAATCCCAAGCACCAAGGGGGCAGGGGGATATACTGTGAATATACCTCCTGACAGAATGTATAGAACAAAAAAAGATATGGAAAAGGACATAATGATTAGCTTAGGTGGAAGATGCGCAGAAGAGATAATATTCGGTGAAGAAAACATAACGACAGGGGCTTCCGGAGACTTGGAGAGAGCTACAGAGATAGTTTTATCCATGGTTAAAAGGTTTGGCATGGATAAAGATGCAGGCCTTTTAAGCTATGATGTATTATACAGAAACAGCTTTACCAGCATAAATGATGATATTTTATACGGCTGTAAGGAAATGCTAAATAATCTTTACTCAGTGGTTAAAAAAATGCTGGAAGAAAATAAAGATAAGCTGGATCTGATGGCAAATGAGCTGCTTGTAAAAGAAACCTTAGAGGAGCAGGACATAGAGTCCATATTGGCTGCATAGCTGCGCTAATAAAAGAATCACGGGTGCTTAACCCGTGATTCTTTTATGCTTTTATGACCTCCACCTTGTTAAACTTAATCAGATAGCCCCGTTTGTCGCCATGGTTTCCCCAGAAGTTATCAAGTTTCTTTTTATCCTCATCTTCAGCAGCTTTAAAGCTGTTGGAATTCTCATAGTTGGGTATAAGGTTAGCCTTAACTTTTCTTAAACCGTCAGTAGTGCCGATAACCACCTGTACCTGCTTTATATGCCTCATCTCATAAATTTCAGTAAAAGGCCTGTAGCTTTTAATGGGGCGTAAATCGTTTATGCGTATTATCCCATCCACATTGGTATACAAATATTGGGCGCCGCAGTACTCAGCAACTGCCTTGCCGTCAAAAGATAATTTGGTTTCTGCAATTGGCTTGTCAGCAACAGCCTTGCTCTCTGCTGAATTCCCGTTTTCGGAATATACCTTGCTGCTAATTACTCTACCGTTGTTTTTAGCTCTGCCATTCCCATTTGCAGAGTGGTCGTTCTTTTCACCTGAACGATGGAATTTATTTTCATTATTCCTATTATCAGAAGCTGAAATTTTATTGAATTCCTTTATTCCGTTTGTTCTGCTTATTGAATCCTTTCCGGGTATTACAACATGGCCTTCCGAATCGGAACCGATAGACGAGAATTCATTATTGAAATAAAGGTATGAAGTATAAGCCTGGCACAAGACATTTATTTCCGCATCATAATCCTTCATGTTTTTATTAAAAAAGTCTTTGATTCTCATACCCTTGTTTTTTAAGATATCATATTTTCTCTTTATAATATCTTCGCTGGAAGGGTTATTTACTGCCAAACCCAATGCATAAAAAGATGAATCGGGATAAGATTCTATAATTGGTTTATCTCCCTCATTCTGATTATTGAATGAAAACCCTAATTTATTAAGCTTATTTATCAAATCCAAAGCTGAATTAAAGTACTCTTTATCAGGTGTGAACTTATCCTGATAAGTGTATAGGCTTTTTAGGCTTATAGTATTATCAAAGGCCCTCTTTTTTAATGTGATTTTATAACTGTCCTTATTTAATGATAACTTGTCGTTCTTTTGATAAATCAAACCGGGAAAATCCACCGATAATGCAGTTACGCTTTTACGCTTTAAAAGGTCCGCCAGTTTGTCGATTTCCAAATTATCCATGAATATAACATTAAGGTTATCATCAATTATACAAATACTGTATTTGTTTCCGTTTACAGTAATTCCTGAAAAGTATTTTGCCATATTGCTCTCCTTATGATATAGCTTTTTACATCCTTATATATTGATATAAATTTATAATATTTATTCTAGCTTTAGGTGATATTTCCTCTTTTTTTGTAAAAAAATATCCGTAACAAAGCTTTCTGGTAACCTTTAAAGGCTAAATCCTCTTTATATTATTATATGATGATATATATTTTAGGGAATCCTAAATATACATAGTATGCACATACATAATATATGTGTGTACACATATATTATGCTTCTTGCATTATATGCATTTTATTTATATAATTTAAGTCTGGAAGGTATCATAAAATAAGTCAATAACCCTGATGGGAGGGATTCTATATGGATGAAAAGGTTTATGTGATGGGTCATAAAAACCCCGATACCGATTCAATTTGTGCAGCCATTGGGTACGCCTATTATAAAAGAGAGACAGGGACTCAGAATGCCGTGGCTGCAAGGCTGGGGGAAATAAATAAAGAGACGGAATTTGTCCTTGAATATTTCAATGCGGATATTCCGGAGTTTATATCGACTGTAAAGATGCAAGTAAAGGATGTTGGAATAGACAGGGTTATACCTATTTATCCTGAGATATCTATAAGAAAAGCCTGGAACATAATGCAAAAGCAAAATGTAAAAACTCTGCCGGTTATCGATACTGCAGGCAAATTGACAGGTGTTTGTACATTATCTGACCTGACAAGTTATTATATGGACGTTTCCATAAATAATTTTTTTTCCAAAAGCAATACAAGTTTGAAGAACATAATAGAAACCATGTCGGGAAGGGTAATCAATAATTATACCTTTGATTTTTCCAATACAAATAACATTATCGTTGCTGCCATGGATATTGAAGAAGTGGTAAAGAGGATATTTAAAAATGATATAGTAATCGTAGGCGATAGGATAGACGTACATAAAAGAGCAGTTGAAAGAGGGGCGACATGCCTTATAATAACCGGCAACTTCAAGCCGGAAGACGAATTCCTTAAATATGCCGAAGATAACAATTGTATGGTTATATCCGTACCCCATGATTCCTTTACAACGGCAAGGCTTATAAATCAGAGCATACCTGTAAGTTATGTCATAAGCAACAAAAATATAATAAGCTTTGACAATGAGGATTTCATAAACGAAATAAAAGAGATTATGCTGGATACCAGGTACAGGGCTTATCCTGTAATAGACAATAACAAGGTTATAGGCACAATTTCGAGGTATCACCTTATTAAAGGAAACAGAAAAAAAGTAATATTATTGGATCATAATGAGCGAGCCCAGTCGGTACATGGCTTAGAGGAAGCAGAAATATTAGAGATAATTGACCATCATAGGGTGGGGGATATTCAGACATTAACACCGGTTTTTTTTGATAACCGCCCCTTAGGCAGCACTTCAACAATTATCGCCAGTTATTTTTTTGAAAGCGGTATAGCGATTCCTCGAAAAATCGCAGGATTATTGTGCAGCGCCATTATCTCGGATACACTGCTGTTCAAATCACCCACCTCGACAAATACAGATGAGGTTATAGCAAGGAAATTATCGGATATCGCAGGAATAGATATTTATGATTTCAGCAGCATGATGTTCAAAGCCGGCACTTCCCTGGCGGGAAAAAGCCCTGAAGCCATATTTTATCAGGATTTTAAAGAGCTCAATCTTGGGAGAAGCAAGGTTGGTATAGGACAAGTAACAACGATGGATTTGGAAGGGATAAATTCCATCAAGGATGAGCTTTTGCATTTGATGGAGGACATATGCATCAAAAGAGGCTACGACCTGGTGCTTTTAATGCTGACTGATATAATAAATAAAGGCTCGGAAATACTTTTTACGGGAAAATCCAGGGATATGATTACACAGGCCTTCAATGTCCATACCGCAAAGAATTCAGTCTACCTCCCCGGAGTGGTATCAAGAAAAAAACAGGTGATTCCCAATATAGCATCTGCAATGAACAAATAGCCTAAAAGGGCTATTTTTCACATGTTACTTATATAAATATTTAACATGATGAATGGTAAATAAATAATATTTTTTGTAAAACCATGTTCAATTAGACGAAATTTTCATTTTAAAGAGCATTTTTTATTTGGGTTCTTGTATTTTCTATTAACAATATAGTATATTAAAAACTGGGAATAAGCGCGTGTATTATTTTGCAGCTTTACATATAATTATTTACTTCACTGGGAAATATATTTATAAATGTTTTTTTAAATATTTTTTTAGTAATGTTGTAAATGATTACCCTTCATTATTTCTACAAATTTTGTTATACTGATGTAGACTAAATTTATTATCGTCTTCTTGTTGTTTGGGGGTAAAAAGTACAATGAAGAAATTTATTTATATAACCTTAATGATGGTTTTTATTTTTGTTTTATACGGCTGCGGCAGTGATGAAAGCGAGAAAATCTACGAAGATACGCAGATAAAAATGGACACGCCGATGACCATAAAGGCTTATGGAAAAAATGCCGAAGAAGCGGTTAAAAGGGCTTTTGAAAAAATTGACGAAATTGAGAGATTAACTAGCGTCAATATGGAAACCAGTGATGTTTCTAAAATCAATTCAAATGCCGGAGTGGACTATGTAAAGGTAGACCCTCAAGTCTTTTACATAATAAAAGAAGCCGTAAGGTTCAGTGAATTAAGCAGCGGCGTTTTTGATATAAGCATAGGGCCCGTTATAAAGCTGTGGGGAATAGGCACGGAAAATGCCAGGATACCTTCACAGCAGGAAATATATGATGCCTTATCCCTGGTAGGATACAAAGGGATTAAACTTAATGAAACCGAGCAGAGCGTATTCCTTGAAAAAAAAGGGATGCTTCTTGATTTAGGCGGTATTGCAAAGGGATATGCAGCAGATTGCGTTGTAGAAATTCTAAAGGAGAAGGGCGTAAATAAGGCGATAATAAATCTTGGCGGCAGCAATGTAACCGTTGTAGGCGAAAAAGAAAAAGATACTCCATGGGCAATTGGGCTTCAGCACCCAAGAAAAGCCGAGGCAGGCAATTATCTGGCAATAATAAGGGAAAGCGACAAAGCCATTTCCACTTCGGGAGATTATGAAAGATATTTTATCGATAACGGCAAAAGATATCATCATATATTCAACCCGGCAACTGGATATCCTACGATGAGCGGAATTATCTCCGATACGGTTGTTTTGGACAGTAAGTTGATAAAATACAGTGCAATGGCAGGAGACGCATTGTCCACGGTTGTCTTTGTGCTGGGGCCAGAAGAAGGGATCAAGTTCATAGAAGGCATTGAAGGTGTGGAATGTGTTGTTGCTACAGATGATTTTAAAATTTTCTCTACACCGGGAATAGAGGGCATAATATCTTCTATAAGCGAGGACTTTAAAAATGATTAAAAAAGGGGATAAATTACTCCTCATTCTTATAACAGCAGCAGTAATAATCGGCTATGGAGTAAATCTTTATATAGATAGGCTGAATGAAGGCAAAGAGGGTATAGCAATAATAGAAGTAGACGGAAAAGAGTACGGACGTTATGATTTGAAAAAGATGGATAATCAAACTTTTGAGCTTGAACTGCCCAACGGCGAACATTCCGTAGTTGAAATCAAAGACGGCATGATAAGGATAAAAGAAGCAAATTGTCCCGATAAAGTATGCGTCAACACATCATGGATTTCCAAACCCGGTCAGATAATTGTATGTCTTCCTTATCGTGTAATAATTAAAATGTCCGGTGAAGGAAATGAAGTAGATGTTTCCTATTGGCGAGGGGGAGGCAGGATTTGAAAAAATTAAGAAAGTTAACAACATTGGCGATGTTTATCTCCGTTGCTTTAGTGCTTCATGTGGTTGAAGGCATGTTGCCTGTACCCTTTACGGTACCGGGCATAAAACTTGGATTGGCAAATATTGTAACAGTTATAGCATTGATGTTTTTTAATTTCAGGGAAATACTTTTAATAGTAATAATCAGATGTTTACTGGGCTCGCTGTTTGGAGGCAGCATTTCTGCTTTTTTATTCAGCGTTACAGGAGGCCTTTTAAGCGCTGCTGTAATGGCAATTATATTTTATTTATTCAAAGATAGTTTCAGCGTAATTGGGATAAGTATAGTCGGTGCTATCTCACACAATATAGGACAACTATTTATAGCAAGTTTGATTATTTCCGATTTCAGGCTGTATGTATATTTGCCTGTTCTCATGATATCTTCATTGGTTACAGGAGTATTTATCGGAATTATAGTCAATTTTGCCAAGGGTTTGCTGATCAAAAATATCAGTAAATTAGGTCTTGACTTTAATGATAATTAATTTGAGGTGGTTAAAGTGAGTTATAAGGAACTGGATGTGATAAAAGATGAATTATGTGAACTGGAGAAATTCATTGTACGGAGTACCAGTACCCCTCAGCAATTGATATCGACAGCAGTTAATGAGTTGATAATCTCGGGAGGAAAAAGGATACGTCCAGCCCTTACCTTGCTTACCGGAAGGGCTCTTGGAAATAAAGTTGATAAATTAATACCCATAGCGGCATGTATGGAAATAATACATATGGCAACCCTTGTGCATGATGACATTGTGGATGATTCGGTATTAAGGCGCGGAAAATCTACAATACAATCTAAATATGGAAAGGATATTGCCGTTTTTGCAGGTGATTTTTTATTTTCTCAGGCTTTTATGGCCATAGCCCAATATGCCGACAAAAGCAATTTGAATAATTTCGCTAAGGCAATCAAAAGGATATGCGAAGGGGAAATAGAGCAATATGAGAGCAGATATTCCCTGAACATTTCATTGTTAAAATACATGAGAAGAATTAAGCGCAAAACGGGAGTCCTTTTAGCCTTAAGCTGTGTAGCCGGTATAGCCAACAAGATTATAAACTATAAAGCCATGAAGAATATGTACGCATACGGTATGAATTTTGGAATGGCCTTCCAGATTACCGATGACATCCTTGATTATGTGGGAGTAGAAGATACTGTAGGCAAGCCGGTAGGCAACGATATAAAAAATGGGATATACACCCTTCCTCTTATATATGCTCTTAATTATTCAGACAGAAAGGAATTTTTAAGAGAGAAACTTAACGAAAACCTTATAGATGACAATGATACCGTAAATGAAATTGTAGAAATCGTAAGGCAGTCAGGAGGAGTGGAATATTCCATAAACCTGGTAGACCGCTACATAAAAAAAGGCTTGGAAAACATAGAGGTTTTAAAAGAAAGCAAATATAAGGATTCATTAAGAGCAATAATTTTAAGTCTTAAAAAAAGAGAATATTAATATCAACGAAAACCCTTAAGGTAAAAACTTAAGGTTTTTTTTATTGAGCTTCAATTAATAATAAAGGTCACAGCTAAATATAATTAAGGTAAGGATAGTTGTGATTAATATTTATTGGCAAGAAGAGGTGTTTTTTATGCTGTCAAGAAACAAGGTAGAAGAAAGGGATACATATATTTATAATTTAAAGCCGGACTTAAGGGGATTAAGCAGCGCTGAGGCGGCTAAGAGGATAAAAATATATGGTGCTAATGAGATTGAAGAAAAGAAAAAGAAATCGGCAATTTTTATTTTTTTAAATCAATTCAATGACTTTATGATTTGGGTGCTTATGGGAGCAGCGGTTATTTCCGCTCTTATGGGAGAAGGAGCAGATGCATTGACCATCACTGCCATAATAATATTAAACGGAATAATGGGTTTTATCCAGGAATACAGGACTGAAAAATCCATGGAAGCCTTAAAAGAACTGGCAGCTCCTACTGTTAAAGCCATAAGGGATGGATATGTCGTGGTAATACCCGCAAGGGAAATAGTTCCAGATGATATTATTGTATTGGAGTCAGGAGACAGAGTGCCGGCAGATTCCATATTGATTGAGGCAATGAGCCTGCAGGCAGATGAATCTCTTTTAACAGGGGAATCGGTGCCGGTGGATAAAAGGCCCATACAACCTTCCGTGAAAAGGTCAGTTGCCGCAGGCGCGGTAAACACCCTTTATATGGGCACCATAATAACCGGCGGCAGAGGGAAGGCACAAGTAGTTTCAACGGGCATGGCAACAGAGATGGGCAAGATTGCAGATATGCTGCAAAGCGTTGAAGAAAAGCAGACACCTTTACAGGAAAGGCTGGAGAAGCTGGGCAAAATCATGGTATATGCCTGCTTGCTGGCATGTATCGTAGTAACAGTCACCGGTATATTAAAAGGTGAAGAAATATACATAATGTTTTTAACGGGAGTCAGCCTGGCAGTAGCCGCCATTCCGGAAGGACTTCCTGCTATCGTTACCGTTTCCCTTACAATGGGGGTTCAGCGAATGTTAAAAAGGAATGCCTTAATCAGGAAGCTTCCTGCCGTTGAAACCCTAGGCTGTACTAACGTAATATGCTCTGATAAGACCGGAACCCTGACAGAAAATAAAATGACGGTAAAGGAAATATATTGTGATGAGAGAGTTATTGAGGTATCTGGCACCGGCTACGATACTTTAGGGGATTTCACGATGAATGGAAGAAGGTTACATGTTGAAGCAAGTGAAGTTTTAAGCCTTTTAATGGAGGCAGCGGTCTCCTGCAGCAATTCAAGCATTTCATCACCTAAAAAGAGCAGCAAGCTAATACCGCTAAAAAGAACGGCTAAAGAAGAGGTATCAGTGATAGGCGACCCGACAGAAGTTGCCCTTCTGATACTGGGGCACAAAGCCGGAAAGCTTAAAAATGATATTGATATTAAGTATCAAAGGGTAGGTGAGATACCCTTTGATTCGGACAGAAAGCGAATGTCGGTGGTTGTTAAATGCAAGAATGGGTATTATGTATTTTTAAAGGGGGCTTTGGATAATACCATAGACCGCTTAAGCAGTATACATACAAGCAGCGGTATAAAGAGAATATCTCCTTTGATAAAAAAATCCATATTATCTTCAAATGACAAAATGGCCCAAAAGGCATTAAGGGTGCTTTGCGTTGCATATAAGAAGCTGGAGCAGCTTCCTTCAAAGATGGATGTTGAAATGATAGAAAAAGATCTTGTATTCTTAGGGCTGGCAGGTATGATTGATCCTCCGCGGGAAGAGGTAAAAGAAGCAGTAAATATATGCAAAATAGCCGGCATAAAACCTGTTATGATTACCGGAGACCATAAAGAGACAGCTATTGCCATAGCAAATGACCTTAAGCTCATGGATAAAAGCAGCAAGGTATTAACTGGAAAAGAACTGGATGAGATAAGCGATGGCACTCTAAATAAAATTGCCATGGATGTTTCTGTTTATGCCAGGGTCACTCCAAAGCATAAATTGAGAATTGTAAAGGCTTATAAGGAAAATGACTGCATTGTTGCGATGACGGGAGACGGAGTAAATGATGCGCCTGCCATAAAAGAAGCGGATATCGGGGTATCCATGGGCAAAACAGGTACCGATGTCACCAAGGAAGCTTCAGCAATGGTGCTCTTAGATGATAATTTTGCCACCATTGTTGCGGCTGTGGAAGAAGGAAGGATAATTTATGATAATATAAGAAAATTCATAAGGTATCTTTTATCCTGTAACTTAGGCGAAGTATTGACCATGTTTTTAGCATCATTAATAGGATACTCAACACCACTTCTGCCTATACAGATATTGTGGGTAAACCTTGTAACTGACGGCCTTCCTGCCATAGCCTTAGGAGTGGACCCGCCGGATAATGACATAATGTTAAGGCATCCCAGAGGAAAAGATGAAAGCATCTTTTCCCATGGCCTTGCCGATAAGATTATTATAAGAGGAGTGCTTATCTGCCTTTGTACCATTACTGTATTCCTGGTTAACTTAAAACTATCGGGCAGTCTTGAAAAAGCTCGCACCATGGCCTTTGCAACTTTGGTCATGTCCCAGCTTATACACGTGTTCGAATGCAGGTCGGAAAGACATACAATATTTGAAATAAATTTTTTCAAGAATATTTATCTCATATTTGCGGTTATTACTTCCATATGCATGCTGTGCATAGCAATTTATATACCTTCACTCCAGTCAGTTTTCAAAACCGTAAGTTTGGACTTGGGTGATTGGATAGAAATACTGTTCTTCTCAGGAGCAATATCCCTTGTTATAAATCTTACGTACTACATTAAACCGGCAAAAAAATAAGAACCTTTGGGTTCTTATTTTCTTATTATCTTCCTCTGTTGTTTTTGCTTGGGCTGATCTACATCGATTATGCTTTTCTTTGTTGTAAGGTTTTGTATATTCATTGCTTCTACAGTTTCGCTGTTTTTTTCCTTTATACCCTGGATGAGAACCAAATTGCCCACCTGAAGATGTATCATGTTGAATTTCTTGAAGAAGGTCCTCTTTTTAAAATAACATCTTGCGATGTTTTTGCTTCTTTCGGGTCTTAATAAAATATCTACTCTTAGGTTATGTATGAAAAACAGAAAAGTTTTTTCCGTTACTTTTACACTTACTATGTTTCCTCTAAGACCTGTAAGCCTATCGCCGTATTTTTTTAAGAATCTTTGCTGCAGCATGTCATTTAAAGTGTCCTTAAAACCCATAATCAAAACTCCCTCATAAATATATTATTATTGCGGTCTACCACAATTTCATTATAGTTTTAGTATATAATGATATTTTCTACCAATTTACAGAATTTATTTTAATATAGCAATTATAGCACAAAGTACTTTAATCATGCCATTATATAGTATCAGATTTTGTTCATATAATAAATAGCGAAATTAATTGATTTAATATATACGTTTGGATTATTATAAAAATTGTAGAGCTTAAAATTCAAACCTAATAATAGCATATCCTTAAGGTATAAATATATTATAATAAATGCGGAGGATTATAATGGATAAAAAAACTATAGCTTCCATGATAGACCATACACTTTTAAAGCCTCAAGCCACCATAAAGGATGTTGAAAAGCTGTGCAGTGAAGCAACGGACTTCGGATTTTCATCGGTGTGCATAAACCCTTACTTTGTAAAGGCTGCAGCAAAAAAACTTTCCGGCAGCAGTGTATCCGTTTGCACAGTCATAGGCTTTCCGCTGGGCGCCAATACAACGGAAACAAAGATTTTTGAGGCGAAAAAAGCAGTGGAAGAAGGCGCAGTGGAGGTTGATATGGTAATAAATATAGGTGCCTTAAAGAATAAGGAATATGATTACGTAAGGGATGATATCAATGGGGTCGTTGAAGCCGTAAGGGATAAAGCAATTGTAAAGGTCATAATTGAAACCTGTCTTTTGGATGACGATGAAAAGGTAAAGGTATGCAAAATAGCAATGGACGCAGGAGCTCATTTTGTGAAGACATCCACGGGCTTCGGTATAAAAGGTGCAACTATACATGATGTAGAGCTTATGCGGGAGGCTGTAGGGGAGCATTTAGGAGTCAAAGCCTCGGGAGGTATAAAGACCTATGAGGATGCCGTAAATATGATTAATGCCGGAGCAACAAGGTTAGGTACAAGTTCCTCCATAAAAATAATTGAATAAACATAAAAAATAAACCGCAAAGGTTTATTTTTTTATGTGCTCTTAAAGCGATAATTATTAATATATTGAATATTATATATTAAGGCTTTAAAGCGAGGTGTCTTTATGAAGAAAGATTTCAGGGTATCTCCGGAACAGTTGTTAAAGAACAAATATCCCGGTGAAATAAATTTCAGGACTACAGAGGATTTGAGGAGCTTTACCGGTCTTATAGGGCAGGAAAGGGCAGAATTATCCATGAAATTCGGGATTAGCATAAAAGAAAAAGGGTATAACATTTATATTTCCGGAGATAACGGCACGAGAAGGACTGAATATGCCATGGAAACGCTAAAGCAAGCCGCAAAAGAAAATGATACGCCTGATGACTGGTGTTATGTATATAATTTTGAAAGCGAATATGAGCCCATTGCATTGAATTTTCCAAAGGGGTTAGGAAAGGTATTTAAACATGACATGAGTTTCATAGTTGCAAAAATCGCAGAGACAATGCCGGAGGCCTTCAGCGGTGAAGAATATGATAAGCAAAAGAACGAGCTTTTAGAGGGCTATCAAAAAACAAAAGGAATTCTGGTTGATGAATTAAACAGCATTGCACAAAGCTATGGCCTTCAGGTGAAGGTTGCGGCATCGGGTTTTGCTTTCGTACCTGTAAAGGAGGGCAAAGCCATGAGCGAACTTGAATATGATAATCTTTTAAATGAGGAAAAGGAAAGAATAACCGAAAATATCTCTCTCATGAGGTTAAAGGCTATAGAAATATTAAGGAGGTTGAAAACAGCGGAGAAGGAAGTAAATGATAAGATAGAGGGCTTAGACATTGAAATGGCTTCCTACGTCGTTGAAAATGCCATGACTGGAATAAAGTCAAAATACAGGGCCTACGGAAAAGTATTAAAGTATTTTGACAGCGTAAAGGAAGATATATTAAAGCATATTGAAGTATTGACGGAAGATACGACAAAGGAATCAAAAGAAAGCGGCAAAACTGATTTACTGGCAAGATACAAGGTGAATTTACTTATCGATAACAGTGAAACAAAAGGAGCACCTGTTATATTTGAATCATTGCCTACCTATAATAACCTGTTTGGAAATATTGAATATGAAAGCAAGCACGGCTCTTTAGTCACAGATTATCTTATGATAAGAGCAGGTTCTCTGTTAAAGTCAAATGGGGGATACCTGATTATAAAAGTAAGCGACATACTTAAAAATTATAAGGCCTGGGATGGATTAAAAAGGGTATTGAACAGCAATGAGATTCAAATAGATGGCATAAGGAGCCAGATGGATCTTCTGACTATAAACGGTTTAAAACCGGAAGCCATACCTGTTGATATAAAGGTTATACTCATTGGGAACGAGTCAGTTTATCACCTGTTGTATGAATATGAGGAAGAATTCAATGACTTGTTTAAGATAAAAGTGGAATTTGACGTAAGCATGGAGAAGAATGAAAGAAACATTTATAAGTTGGCATCATATTTAGCCGGATATTGCAGAAAGAAAAATCTGCATCATATTGAAAGCAAAGGCTTTGCGGTAATAATTGAACAGAGCTTAAGGGCAGCAGAAAATTGCAATAGGATATCCAGCTGCATGGAAGATATTTTGAATATAGTTGAGGAATCCAATATATGGGCGGATATTTCAGGCAGCAAATATATAACAAGGGAAAATGTGAAAAAAGCTATAGAAGAAAAGAAAAAAAGAAAAGGTTTGATTGAAGACAGGATGCTAAGAAGCTATGAAAATAAAAAGATAATCATAGATGTAAGCGGTGAGGCAATAGGTCAGATAAACGGCCTGGCGGTTATCGAGTCGGGAGGCTGCAGACTGGGGAAACCTTACAGGATTACGGCTTCCACATATATGGGTAAAAGCGGCATAGTAAATATCGAGCGGGAAGTCCACATGAGCGGCAATATACACAATAAAAGCATAATGATTATAGCAGGCTATTTAGGAGAAAAATATGCAAAGAACATCCCCTTATCCCTTACTGCTCATATATGTTTTGAACAGCTATATGGTTTTATTGACGGTGACAGCGCCTCAATTGCTGAGCTCTATGCAATACTTTCAAGCCTGACCAATATGCCTTTTAAGCAGTATATAGCCGTTACCGGCTCACTGAATCAAATGGGTGAAGCGCAGCCTGTCGGGGGAATAAATGAAAAAATTGAAGGTTTTCACAAAATATGCTCTATGAAAGGTTTCAACAAGATGCAGGGAGTCATAATACCCCATCAGAATGTGGATGATCTTATACTGGAGGATAATGTAATCGCAGATATTAAAAAAGGCTTGTTTCACATATATGCCATTAAAAATGTGGATGAAGGCATTGAGATTTTATCGGGAATTTCCGCAGGCTCCCATAATGAAAGGGGAGAGTTTGAAGAAGATACCTTCAATTTCCTTGTAGATAAACGCCTTAAAGAACTAATAAGAAATTACACTAAGTTGGACGAAACAAAACAGTCATAAAAAGAAATTCTAAAGGGGCTTCAAAATTTTGAACAATGTAAATGAATTGCGAGAGTTCTTTAAAAGTTCTTGGCGACGCTGCCGCAGAAAATACTTAGAATTTTAGATTGTTTGAGCGATAGCGAGTTATCAAAATTCTTGTATTTTCAAGGTAGGGAGCCTTAGAACTTGCAGAACTCGAACATAGCGAAAGCAGTGTTCAAAATTTTGAAGCCCTTTAAAATTATACGTTGAATCTGAAAAGGACGACGTCCCCGTCCTGCATTATATATTCTTTGCCTTCAGAGCGAATTAAGCCCTTTTCTTTGGCGGCGGTTTCGCTGCCGCATTCCACCAATTGCTCAAAGGGAACAACTTCGGCGCGTATGAAACCTCTTTCGATATCGGAATGAATTTTGCCGGCTGCCTGGGGGGCTTTTGTGCCGGATTTTATTGTCCATGCCCTAACCTCGTCTGGACCTCCCGTTAAGAAACTTATAAGTCCTAAAAGTTTATAGCTTTCCTTAATGAGCTTGTCAAGGCCGGATTGGTCAAGTCCATAGTCGGATAAAAATTCCTGTTTTTCTTTTTCATCCAGCTGAGCAATTTCTTCTTCTAATTTTCCGGAAATGACTATTGAACCTGAATTTTCCTTTGCGGCATATTCCTTTACCTTGTTTACATAAACGTTACTCTCTATATCAGAAATCAAGTCATCCTCGGATACATTGCAGACGTATAAGACAGGTTTGGTGGATAACAAAAAGAGCTGCTTTACAAATTGCTGTTCATCTTCATTAAATTCCATGCTTCTTACGGCATTTCCTTTATCAAGACACTCTTTAATCTGCTGCAGAACGACAACTTCATTCTGCATTTTCTTGTCGCCGGATTTGACGGCTTTTCCCGACCTCTCCAATCTTCGATCGATAATCTCCAAATCAGATAGTATAAGCTCCAGATTTATAATTTCGATATCTCTTATGGGGTCAATACTGCCCTCTACATGAACGATATTCTCATTGCTGAAACATCTTACCACATGAACTATTGCTTCAACTTCTCTTATATGTGAAAGAAATTTATTTCCTAACCCTTCACCTTTGCTTGCGCCTTTTACCAGTCCTGCTATATCTAAAAATTCCACAGTTGTGGGTGTAACCTTCTTTGGATTATACATTTGTGCCAGGACGTTCAGTCTTTCATCGGGCACGGGTACAACACCTACATTGGGTTCAATTGTGCAAAATGGATAATTTGCTGCCTCAGCTCCAGCCTTCGTTATTGCATTAAACAGAGTGCTTTTTCCTACATTCGGCAGTCCCACGATCCCAAGCTTCATAGATATCTTCCTTTCGTTTTAAGTTCTAATCAATTATACATTAAGGTATTTTCTATTTCAAGCTTGTCGAACAATTGTAGTATTTCAAATTACAGCCTTATTTATGAAGGGAAGCTTTTAAATCTAACTGATGGATGAAAGCTAAAAAGTATAGAAATAATATTAAATATAGAAAGTTAAAATTATGCGCCAAAGAGAGGATAGGCAAATGAACTTATTTAAAGAACAGCAATTAGGAGATCATGTAAACATCCATATGTATAATACAAACAAATTTAAAACAACTGCATTGTGTTTTTATATAAATGACAATCTTGACGAAAATGCCGCTTTGAATGCTTTGCTGCCAAGGATTCTTAAAAGCGGCAGCAATACTTATAAGAACTCCACCATTATCAGCGAATACTTAGAAGAGCTTTATGGAGCTTCCTTTGGAGTAGATATAATCAAGAAAGGTGAAGTCCAGAGCATATTGTTTTACCTTCAGTTTGTGGAGGGCCAATATGTAAAGGATATCTTGATGTTTAAAAAGGCAATAGATTTTATTTGCGATATAGTATTAAACCCCATAATTGAAAATAACTCCTTTAAAGAAGAGTATGTAGTTACGGAAAAGAAGATCTTAGAGGACATGATAGCCTCAAGGAAAAATGACAAGATACAATATGCAGTTGAGCGCTGCATGCAGATATCCTGCAAAGGCACTCCATTTGAAATATATAAATACGGTGAGCCTTATATGCTTGAAAAAATAAATGCATCCAATCTCTATGAGCATTACAGGAAAATATTAAGAGAAAATCCCATAGATATATATATTGCCGGTAGCGTATCCGAAGAAGAAGCACTATCTTATATTAAAGAAAGATTTGTGATAAATAGAGAAAATATAGAGAATATAAGGGACTTGAACATGCAAAATGAAACCAGGGAAAAGCAATTGCTTCATGAAACCATGGATATAAATCAGGGTAAGCTGTGCTTGGGATATAGAACAAATATGTCCTTTGCCCATGAAAATTTCCCTGCCTTGTCTGTCTATACCGGCATATTAGGAGGCGGAATGAATTCAAAGCTCTTTTTAAATATGAGAGAAAAAGAAAATCTCGCTTATTATGCATATTCGGGTATAGAGAAATTCAAGGGGTTACTATTGGTAAACTGCGGTATTGAAGTAGAAAACTATGAAAGGTCAGTTAATATAATAGAAGAGCAGGTTGAAGATATGAGGAAAGGGAATATAACCGATAGCGAGATAGACAACAGCATTAAAAAAATCATGAGCGATTTAAAGACTATCAACGACAATGTACCCTTGATGATAGATTATAATTTAGGCGGCATGCTCTACGGAAAGGAAATAGTGCCCGAGGACATGATGAAAAAAGTTGAGAAGGTAAAAAAGGAAGATATCATAGAGGCGGCCCAAGGCATAAAATTAGACACTATATTCTTTTTAAGCTCAAAGGATAAGGAGAGAAAATATGAATATCATTAACAATGAAAGCATAGATGAAAAACTGTACTATGAGAAGCAGTCTGCAGGGCTCGATATATATGTAATCCCAAAGAAGGGCTATTCCCTGTATTACGGAATCATGGCAGTCAATTACGGCTCTAATGACAATGAATTTTTAATCCCCGGAAGTGATAAAAGCCTTAAGGTTCCCGATGGCATAGCCCACTTTTTAGAACATAAAATGTTTGATAAAAAAGAAGGCAATTTACTGCAGGATTATGGCGCATTAGGTTCAACGCCTAATGCCTATACAAATGCCACAACTACGGCTTATCTATTTACAACTACGGCGGATATAAAAAAGAATGTTGAGCTTTTGTTTCGTAATGTACACGAACCCTATTTTACCGATGAGAGTATTGACAGAGAAAAGGAGATAATCGGCCAGGAAATAAAAATGTATCAGGATAATCCTAGCTGGAAAGTGTATTTTAATCTGCTGGATTGCATGTATATAAAACACCCGGTAAAAAAAGAAATTGCAGGAAGTTACTATTCTATATCTGAAATCAGCAAGGAATTATTATATGAATGCTATGACACATTTTACCGCCCTTCAAATTTAGTGTTTCTTTTGGTAGGCGATGTGGAACCTGAAGAGATAATTGGTTTTGCTGATGAAAATATAAAAAGGTATGAAAAGGGTAAAAAAGAAAAGCCCTTAAGGATATATCCTCATGAGCCGGCAAAGCTTAATAAAAAGCATGCGGAAGAGAAAATGGAAATTTCAAGGCCTTTGTTTGCTATGGGATTTAAGGATATAGATATAGGCTTTACAGGGGATTTGCTGCTTCAAAAAGAAATTGAAACAGAAATCCTCTTAGAAGGCATGTTCGGAAAAAGCTCTCCTATATTTAAGGAGCTATATGATAAAGGACTTATCAATAATTCCTTTGGAAGTGATTTTATGAGCGAGAAAGATTACGGATATTCAATTGTAAGCGGAGAATCAAAAGAGCCTGAGACTGTCAGCAAAATAATTGAGGATTATATAAAAAGGGACGGTATAAATATATTAAGCAAGAAGAGATTTGAAACCATAAAAAAGAAACTCATAGGACATTTTTTAGCCAGCTTTAATTCAAATGAATTTATAGGCAGCAATTTTATATCCTATAAAATGAAGGGTATAAATCTCTTTGATTATATGGATACAGTGGAACGAATAGAGTATAATGATATAGAAAACAGATTCTTAAATCATATAACAGAAGATGTCAAAGCCATGTCGATAATTTATCCAAATTAACATAATATGTAATATATTAAAGAGCAGAATAGCATAATACAACAAAGGCAACTTTAATAAAACAATTAATAATCATAATTGACAATTAATGTAATATATTATAAAATATTTACAGCTGACACACCACTTACGCCACTAATAATTTATGGTGGTGATTTTGTGTTTGAAAAAGATATAGATGCCATGAAGCAAAAGCTTTATTATGCCATAGAACAGGGCGATAAAGATACTATATATGATATCAGCGTAAGGCTGGATGTTTTAATAGTTGAATTCTATAATTATTATAAAAATTAGTATTTTAAAACAGGTAATTTGCCTGTTTTATTTTTTTGTTTACATTGTCTATAGCCTTGAGATTCAAGGAGTCTTGGAATCTAAAGGCCCTTGAAATTCAAGGGCTTTCTTTATATGCATCAACTAAAAATATTTTTTATTTTTTATAAAAAAATAGAAGGAATTTCATCAATCATATAGAATTTAATGATTAAAGTGGATAAAAGTGGTGTAAAGTGGTGCAAAATCCCTCGGAGGATAAAATGTTTATAGGCGAATACCAGCATACTATGGACCCCAAAAACAGAATATTTATTCCTTCAAAATTCAGGGATGACCTGGGTGAAAGGTTCATAATAACCAAAGGTCTTGATAACTGTCTGTATGCATATACAGTTGAGGAATGGGCAAACCTAGAGGAAAAGCTGAAGAACTTGCCATTATCCAGCAAGGATGCAAGAGCTTTTGCTAGGTTCTTCTTTTCCGGTGCGGCAGATTGCGTTCCGGATAAGCAAGGGCGCGTTATTATACCCAATAATCTCATAGAATATGCTCAAATTGATAAAGAAGTTGTTTTGATAGGAGTATCAACAAGGTTTGAAATTTGGAGCAAGGAAAAATGGGATGAATACAACGATTCAAACGTCAATTTCGATGAAATTGCAGATAAGATGTCATTGCTGGGGATATAGTAAAGAGGTATTGATATGGAATTTTATCATGTTTCGGTATTGCTTAAGCAATCGGTAGAAAATCTTGTTTGGAAACAGGATGGTATATATGTGGATGGAACAGTCGGCGGAGCCGGCCATTCACTGGAAATACTCAAAACTTTAAATAGCGGCGGAAAGCTTATTGGAATAGACAGAGATTTAACGGCGTTAAAAGCAGCGCAAGAGAAACTGAAAAACTATAAGGACAGACTGTTGCTGATTCACAGTAATTTCAGTAATTTGAAACAGGTTTTAGAAGACAACGGAATAAAAAAGGTGGATGGTGTGCTTTTGGATATTGGAGTATCCTCACCTCAGTTGGATGACGCCGAAAGGGGATTCAGCTACAATAACGATGCGCCCCTGGATATGAGGATGGATATGACATCTGAATTGACAGCTAAAGAGATTATAAACACATATTCCGAGAATGAGCTTTCAAAGATTATATATGAATACGGCGAGGAAAGATGGGCTAAGAGAATCGCAAGTTTTATTGTTAAGGAAAGAGAAAAAAATAAGATAATAACAACGGGACAGCTGGTTGAAATAATTAAAAATGCCATACCAGCTTCAGCAAGGCGCGAAGGGCCTCACCCGGCAAAAAGAACCTTCCAGGCAATAAGAATTGCAGTCAACAGGGAATTGGATGAAATAACAGAGGCTATACCAAATATAGTGGATGTTTTGAATCCCAATGGCAGGGTTTGCATAATTACCTTTCATTCTTTGGAAGACAGAATAGTAAAGGATGAATTTAAAAGGCTGGCTAACCCATGTACCTGTCCACCGGAATTCCCCGTTTGTATATGCAATAATAAACCTGAAATTAACATATTAACCAGAAAACCAATACTTCCTGATGAAGATGAAATAAGAGAAAACCCAAGGTCCAGAAGTGCTAAGCTTAGAGTGGCACAAAAACTTTGAAAAGTTCTAAACGCTGTGCGAGGTGAATAAATTTGATAGTAGCAAAAAAAACATATGATACAAATTACGCAGTTTTTAATAATAACGCACTGGCTCCAAAACGACATGAAAGATACGATGATTACATTGATATAAACAAAAAGGCCAAGGAAAAGGTAAAAACAGATGTTAAGAGTAAGGTAAAAGCAAAACCGAAGACATCAGCTAAAAGCAAATTAAGACTGGTTGCCTTTGTGCTTACCATGTTTTGCATGGGGACTTTGGTAGTTGCAAGATATGCAATGATAATGGAAATGAATAACCAAGTAAGGAATATAAAAACAGAGATTTCAGAGGCTCAAAAGGAAAATGAAAGTCTTAATCTTAAGCTTTTACAATTCTATGATATAAAACAAATTGAAAAGGAAGCCACTTCAGAACTCAGCATGGTAAGGCCAAAGATACAAGATACCATTGTTGTAAGCCTGCCGGCTGAATATGAAACCATGGCAGAAAATAACCAGCAGCCAAAGGTAGTCAGCATGTTAGATAAAATAGCCAATATGCTTAATTAGTTTCAGGGGGGCATAAATATTTGTGAAAGAAGGTAATGGCAGAACTAATCTTACCTTTAAAAAAAGGGTTATATTTTTATTCATTATGATTTCACTGCTGATTTTTCTACTCATAGGCCGTGTAGGCTACATACAACTCGTAAAAGGAGCAGAACTTCAAAAACTGGCAGTTGAACAATGGACAAATGATGTAAAAATAGATGCCAAAAGAGGAAAAATATTTGACAGAAACGGCAATGAGCTGGCTATAAGCGCCAACTGTGAAAGAGTGGACGCTTACATGAAGGATATAATTAAAAGTCAGATTGAAGATCCTGATATAAAAGCAAAGATTGCATCTGAGTTAGCAAAAATCTTAGGGGATAAAGAAGAAGATATACTTAAAAAATTGAATATGACGTTATCTAACGGTAAGCCAATGAATAGCGTTAACATAAAAAGAAGAATTGAGAAAAGCCAGGCAGATGAAATAAGGAAACTAAAGCTCCCGGGTATAATCGTATCTGAGGATTCAAAAAGATATTATCCCAACGGAAGTTTCCTGTCAAATGTGCTTGGCTTTACCAATGTAGACGGTGTCGGACAAGAGGGTATAGAGCTTAAATATGACAGCGAATTAAGAGGCACACCTGGCAGGTCCATAATGGAGGCGGATTTGGTACGCCGAGAACTTCCTTACAACATTTCAAAATATATAGAGCCAGTAGCCGGAAACGATATAACATTGACAATTGATGAAAATATACAGTTTTATGTTGAAAAAGCCATTGAGGATGCCTTGTTGGTCAATAAAGCAAAGGCTGTCACGGCTATTGTAATGGACCCCACAAATGGTGAAGTTCTTGCAATGGCAAATAAGCCGGATTTTAATCCCAATACTCCTCGGGATATGAGTGGACACACTGACTTTCAGGATGTAATAAAATCCTGGAGCAACAGGTCTGTGACCTATACTTACGAGCCCGGGTCCATCTTCAAGGTCATAACTGCCGCTGCAGCACTAAGTGAAGGGGTTGTAAGCGATAAAGACCGTTTTACCTGTACAGGTTCCATGATAGTAGGTGACAGAAGAATAAAGTGCTGGAGGACAAAAGGCCATGGCACCCAGGACTTTGCACAAATCCTTCAAAACTCCTGCAATATAGGCTTTATGACCTTAGGAGAGAGGCTTGGAAAAGAAAAAATGTATAAATATATAGAAGCCTTTGGATTTGGAACGCCTACAAATATAGATGTAACTTTTGAAGAGGGCGGTTATAAGAGGCCGGTTTCTAAAATGGGTCCCGTTGAGCTTGCAAATCTTTCCTTCGGGCAAGGTATCACCGTAACACCCATACAGATGGCTACGGTATTTTCCATCATAGCCAATGATGGAAAAATGATGGAGCCTCACCTGGTAAAAAAAATTCAAAGTGTTGATAAAGACGGCAACATCATAGAAAAAAAAGAAACACAGCCTAAAATGGTAAGGCAGGTAATATCACCGGAGGTTGCAAAGCAACTCAGAGGATATTTAGAAAAGGTTATATCCGTAGGTGGAGGGAAAAAAGCATATGTTGAAGGATACAGCATAGCAGGAAAAACAGGTACTGCCCAAAAAGCAGAGGGCGGACGCTATGCTTCGGGTAAATATGTGGCATCCTTTGTAGGAATGGCACCGGCAGATAATCCTAAATATGTGGTTTATGTTTCAATAGATGAACCGGACCCTTCCAATTATTATGCTGGACAGATAGCAGCTCCTCTGGCAGGACAGATATTCAAAGATATTTTTGTCAATGCAAATATGAAACCCGACAATAGCTTAAAGCCTGTTATAGAAGTAGTTATACCCAACGTAATAGGATTGCCTGTGAGAGAAGCCGTTAACAACTTAAAAAACAGCGGTTTTGAAGTAGAAGTAAAGGATAAGGGAACAACTGTTATCGATATGAATCCATTAGCCGGCATAAGCGTTGTGTCCGGTTCCAAAGTTATACTTTACACCGGAAATGGCCAGAATTATAATAATAAAGTGATTGTACCAAACTTAAATGGTATGTCGCCCAAGGAAGCGTCTGAGGTTTTAAGCTCACTGGATTTGAAGCTTAAAGCCATCGGTGACGGATATGTCACGGAACAGGAGCCCCAGGTAGGGGAGGAAGTGACAACGGGGTCAACGATAGATGCATATTTTGACATATATGGTGATTAATACGCATGGGCAGTTAATTTTTAACTGCCTATGTTTAAATACTTCATTCCACAGGAGGCCAATATGAAGCTAAAAGACATAATGATGAATATAAATCATACAATTTTAAAAGGTACTTCAGATAAAGAAATAGAAGGAATTGCCTACGATTCAAGAGCGGTTAAAGAAGGTTACCTGTTTGTTTGCATAAAAGGCTTTAAAGCTGACGGTCATGATTTTATTAATGATGCCGTAAAAAAAGGTGCTAAAGCTATAATACTTGAGAAAGAAGGGCACTTGCCTGATGGAGTTACAGCCATAAAGGTTGGTGATTCCAGGATGGCGCTGGCTTTAGCTTCAGCCGCATTTTTTGAACATCCTTCAAAAAATGTGAAGCTCATTGGCGTGACAGGAACAAACGGCAAAACCACTACAACATATCTGATAAAATCCATACTGGATAGATGCGGCTATAATGTATCTATTTTAGGGACTATTTCCAATATAATTGGGAATAAGGCAATTGATGCAAGTCGCACTACCCCCGAATCCTATGACCTTCAAGTACTTTTTAGTGAGATGCGTCAATTGAAAACCCATTATTGCATAATGGAAGTATCTTCTCATTCACTGGAATTAAAAAGGGTGGCAGGTTTAAGCTTCAACTCCGGTATTTTCACAAATCTGACCCGGGACCATCTGGACTTTCATGAAACCTTTGAAAATTATTTCAATGCAAAATTGAAATTATTCAAATCATCAAAGACTGCCATTATAAATATTGATGATGAATATGGGAGGAAAATGAAGGATAATATAGAAATTCCAGTTATAACCTATGCGGAAAAGGAAAGGGCAGATGTATGGGCAACAGATGTTGAGATAACGGCAAATTTTTCAAAGTTTATATTGAATTACAAAGAGGAAAAAAAGGAAATAATGCTGCCCATGCCGGGAAGATTCAACGTTTACAATGCACTGGCTGCAGCTGCCTCATGTATAAGCGAAGGCATATCCTTAGAAGATATAAAGAAGGGGTTGGAAGAAATAAAAGGAGTGCCCGGAAGGTCGGAAGTAATAGACAGCGGCAGAGGATTTACGGTTATTATTGATTATGCTCATACTCCCGATGGTTTGGAGAATATATTAAATACTGTGAGGGAGTACGTGCAGGGTAGAGTCATTACAATTTTCGGCTGCGGCGGAGACCGTGACAAAACCAAAAGGACTATTATGGGTGAAGTGGCGGCAAAATTGTCGGAGATTGCAATTGTCACATCGGATAATCCCCGTTCAGAAGATCCGGAAGCCATAATTAAAGATATACTGCCGGGAGTGATAAAGATAAACAAAGAGTATTTTGTCATACCCGACAGGAAAGAAGCTATAAAGAGAGCCATAAACTTAGGTAAAGAAGGCGATGTTATAGTAGTGGCGGGAAAAGGCCATGAAACATACCAGGTTTTAAAGGATAAAACCATAGATTTTGATGAGAAACAAATAATCAATGAAATACTAAACCAGATGTAATTCAGTAAATACTGTAGTAGAGAATGTGTGGAAGAAGGTAATAAAATTGAGCAGAATAGTTTATTCAATATTAATCGCAGCTTTGACGGGAATTATATTAGGTCCGGTGCTAATCCCTATATTGAGGATTTTAAAGTTTGGCCAGAACATAAGAGAAGACGGCCCCCGCTCTCATCTTCAAAAATCCGGAACTCCCACCATGGGCGGAGTTATAACTCTTTTATCCGTCTGCATTGCTACATTATTCATAAATAAAGACTTAAGAGGACCTCATGCCGTTGCCTTGGTTTCCACATTAGGATATGGAATAATCGGGTTATTGGATGACGGAATCAGTATAATAAAGAGCAGATCCCTAGGCTTAAGAGCATATCAAAAGATTATAGGACAGGTGGCTCTTGCAACTTTGCTCTCGGTCTATGCTTACTTAAATCCCTCTGTGGGCAGCAAGGTAATGATACCTTTTACCCGAAACACAGTTGATCTTGGCATTTGGTACATACCCTTTGTCATATTTGTTGTTGTCGCCATAGTTAACAGTGTAAATTTATCCGACGGACTGGACGGTCTGGCTTCCACAGTGACAATGATTGTTGCCATTTTCTTTGTTTTTGTATGCTATGCTTTTAATATGGACGAACTTTCTGTATTTTCAGCTGCTCTGGTTGGTGCATGTATCGGATTTTTAAGATATAATTCCTATCCTGCTGTTGTTTTTATGGGAGACACGGGTTCTTTGGCTTTAGGAGGTGCCGTTGCCGCATTGGCGGTATTAACCGGCTTGATTCTTTATGTCCCCATAGTTGGCATAATCTATGTTTTAGAGGCTTTATCGGTAATTATACAGGTAGTCTATTTTAAAAAGACGGGAAAAAGAATATTTAAAATGAGCCCATTACATCATCATTTCGAATTGTCGGGGTGGCATGAGACAAAAGTGGTTGCGACCTTTAGTATAGTTACTGTTCTTTTTTGTCTGATAGGTTTTTTAGGCTTATCGTAAGTTAACCTTAAGGAGGTTCATAATGGCAAGAAAACGAGGTTCATGTGATTTTTTTCTTATGCTTATGGTATTTGCCCTGCTTGCAATAGGCCTGGTTATGGTTTTCAGCGCAAGTTCGGTAACAGATTTGGCATACCATAAGGATGCTTTTTATACATTTAAAAGACAGCTTGCATGGGCAGGAATGGGATTATTGGCCATGGTATTTACAATGAATTTCGATTATCACAATTTGAAGAAGCTGTCCAAACCTCTTCTTATACTTGCAATTATATTGCTCATCGTAGTTTTATTCATGCCTGAAAGAAACGGTGCAAGGCGATGGATAGGAATGGGGAATTTAAGTCTTCAGCCTTCCGAGGTTGCAAAGTTTGCCGTGATATTATATATGGCAAGCGGTTTAACCGAGAAGAAAGATAAGATTAAAAACTTTGTAAATGGAGTCCTTCCTTTTGTACTAGTAGGGGGACTTATCTTCGCACTTATACTGATTGAGCCAAACTTAAGTGTTGCCGGTACTGTTTTAATTGTGGTTTTCTTTATGCTGATAGCAGCAGGTGCAAGGAAGAGACATCTAACAATGTTAGCTCTTTTAGGAAGTGCGGCGGCAGTTGTATTCACAATGTCAGAGGATTACAGGTACAGAAGGTTTACTGCATTTTTAGACCCCTGGAAGGATCCGCTAGACACAGGTTATCAGGCAATACAATCCCTTTTAGCTATAGGTTCGGGGGGACTTATGGGAGCAGGCTTAGGTAAATCCCATCAAAAGTTTTTTTACATACCCGAGCCCCAGACGGATTTTATATTTTCCATCATAGGCGAAGAACTGGGGTTTTTGGGAGCATCTTCCATAATGATTTTATTTTTAATATTGATATGGAGGGGTATAAAAATTGCCATAAATGCTCCGGATAATTTCGGAAGTTTTTTGGCCGCAGGAATAACCTCCCTTATAGCGGTACAGACTTTGATAAATATTGCGGTAGCAACATCATCAATGCCCATAACGGGAATACCGCTGCCTTTTATAAGTTATGGAGGTTCTTCTCTTACTTTTATGATGGCAGCCGTAGGAATACTGCTTAATATATCCAGATACGAAAAAGCATAAGTTGGAGGCATACCTTCGGTTACCCTGGATTTATCACCTAAAAAGAGAAGGTGTATACCCTAACATTTATCAAGTAACACTCACGTCAAAGCTTGCATAGTATAATATGTGTCTTAAGTATCATATTGACTTTGCTGCTTTTTGGGGGTGTAATATTGAGCAGGTATATCATACAAGGCGGCAGGAAGATTGAGGGCCGCATAAGAATAAGCGGGGCTAAAAACTCTGTACTTCCAATATTTGCTGCTACTATTTTAAATGGCAGTGAGAACATAATACATGATTGTCCTGATCTGAAGGACATGGAAATAATGATTGAATTATTAAAAATTCTCGGATGTAATGTCAAGAAGGAAGGCAACACGGTTATAATAGATTCTTCCGGGGAAATAAAGCATGAGGTGCCGGATAGTCTGGTCAGAAAGATGAGGTCGTCAATTGTGCTTTTAGGGGCTCTGTTATCCAGGCTTAAGAAGGCCAACATTTGCTTTCCGGGAGGATGCGACATAGGACCCCGCCCCATAGATTTGCATTTGAAAGGCCTTGAGCAGCTTGGTGTTAAAATCAACGAGTCCCATGGGACCATATTTTGCGAAGCTCCTGATTTGAAAGGAACAGAGATACACTTAGATTATCCCAGTGTGGGAGCGACTGAAAATATTATACTGGCAGCAGTTTTTGCAAAGGGTATAACTATAATAAGAAATGCTGCAAAGGAGCCCGAAATAGCAGATCTTCAGAGCTTTTTAAACAAATCCGGTGCCCAAATAAGCGGCGCCGGTACAAATAATATAAGGATTGAAGGTGTGGAATCCTTAAATCCTGTAGAGCATACTATCATTCCAGACAGAATCGTTGCAGGAACTTACCTTATAGCAGGAGCTGCAACATCAGGGAATATTGAGTTAGAAAATGTAAATATAGAACATATACAGCCAATGATTGCCAAGTTAAAAGAAAGCGGCTGCATATTAAGGACTGGACAAAATTCTGTAAAATTGAACGTAAAAAATAAGCTAAGAGCTATCGATACTATAAGGACATTGCCCTATCCCGGCTTTCCCACTGATTTGCAGGCACCTATTATGGCCCTTCTTAGCAAGGCTAAGGGAACATCTGTTATAATAGAAACAGTATTTGAAAACAGGTTCAAGCATGTGGAAGACTTGATATGCATGGGAGCTAATATTAAGGTGGACGGCAGGATTGCAGTTATAAGGGGAAGGAATAAGTTGATGGGTGCCAATGTAATTGCAAGGGATTTAAGAGGCGGTGCCGCCCTGGTGGTTGCAGGACTGTGCGCCGAAGGCACTACGGTTGTGGAAGACATAGAACATATTGACAGGGGATATGAAAATTTCCATGTGAATCTTCAAAGTATAGGTGCCGATATAATTAGAGAGTAAAAATATAGATGAGCAGCTACAAGCACAAGTTGCCGGGCTGCTTTTTATACACATAAAAAAGGACAACCTATGTAGAGGTGGAAGTTATGTATAACGACATTAAAAAGAGAATAAGGAGACGTAAATTACGATTTAGAATGTGCATGCTTTTGATAATAACTTGTACTGCAACAATATATTTATTTACAACACCTGTAATAAAGGTAAAGGATATAATTGTTGAAGGCAATGTTGTCTGTACCGAGGATAAGATTATTGAGTTGTCGGGCATTGAATATGGAGATAATCTTTTAAGGCTTAATATGAGAGAAATTACCCAAAATGTATTAACAAATTCATATATAGAATCCTGTGATATTAAAAGAACGTTATTTGGCAATATTTATATTAGTGTGCAGGAAAGACAATCGGCTGCCATAAGTACTTTCGGAGAAGACTTTGTAACCATTGATAAAAAAGGAGTTGTTATTGAAGTTTTGGATTCTGTCTCGGGCATAAGTTTGCCTGCTGTAGAAGGACTTGATATTACTGAGGCCATCCCTGGCAAAACCATGGTATTGTCGGATGAAAGAAAGCTTAACGTTTTCTTAAAAATTTTCGATAATATAGCCAAGGATGATTTTTCTGCTATAATAAAGGGTATAGATATGAACAATCTAATGTCAATTATCATAAAGACTGCACAGGATATAAATATAAAGCTGGGCAGCATTGAAAATATAGAATATAAAATTAAAGTATCCAGAGCTATTCTAGAGCAGGATGACAGTATAAAAGGATTAAAAGGTACCATAGATGTGAGCTTCGACGGCAATCCTGTATTCAGGCAGGAATAATTGGGGGGATAGAAATGAAGTCATTTAAGGCGCAATTATATGTGGCTGTGGTGTGCATAGTATTGGGTTTGATGCTGGCATATCAGTTTCGGGCAGTTAAAAATATTTCCACGCTTGCTTCATCAAAGAGAATACTTGAGCTTACAAATGAGCTCAATGAAGCAAAAAAACAAAAGGAAGATATGGAGAAAAACGTAAGAGATCTGGAACTTAAAATAGAGGAATTTGAAAATTCCGTTTCTAATACCGATGCAATTACAAACAGCCTTAAAAGAGAACTTGACAGGGTAAGGATTATAGGCGGACTTACCAAGGTTGAAGGACCGGGAGTCATTATAAAAGTAACTCCTCAGATGCAGAATCTCGATAATATAAACCTTGTGCCTGTAAGCTTTATTCACTTGCTTTTAGTATTAAACGAACTTAATGCATCAGGGGCTGAAGCCATAATGGTAAACAATCAGAGGATAGTCAGCACAACCCAGATAAGGGATGCGGGTTCTATGATAATTATAAACGACGTAAGATATTCAGCCTTTGAGGAATTTGAGATTAAAGCAATTGGGGACCCTGTGATATTGGAATCGGCAATGAATATGGCTGGGGGCATTAGGCAGGAGTTAGTGAACAGCGGCATCGGGTGTACTATACAGAAATCCGATAATGTAGTCATACTTAAATATAATAAAGTAATTGATTTTAAATATGTTATACCAGTAAAAGAAGGTGAGTAATATGGTACCGTTGATTGGACTTATAATAGGCATAATATTAGGGGTTTTATTACCTATAAATTTACCCTCTTCATATTCATCATATATGTCAGTCGCTATACTGGCATGTCTAGACTCAGTTTTCGGCGGGATTAGGTCAAGCCTTGAAGGTAAATTCGATACTGATATATTTATTTCCGGTTTTTTCGGGAACGCCGTTTTAGCCGCAGGCCTGGCATATTTAGGCGACAGGCTTAATGTGCCTATCTACTTAGCTGCAGTTATAACCTTTGGCGGAAGGCTGTTCCAGAACTTTGCCGTAATGAGGAGAGAAATAATCCAGAATTTAAGGGACAGAAAGAAAAAGAAAGCCGAAGATGAAGAGAGGTCTGGGGGAGACAGGGATGAAGCTTAATGAGTCAAAATTACTGGTTCTTTTAACCAGCGTCATATTAGGTTTCCTTCTGGCTTCACAATTAAGCATTGGCAAATTTATGCCAATAGAGATTTTAACCCTGGAAAGCTATCAGGAGCTTTCAGCGGAATTAAGGCAGATTACAGATGAAATTAGCATACTGAATGAGAAAAGATTAAATCTGGCACAAAAGGTTGACGGATACAGCAACTCAGGCCAGTCTTATGCGGATACTGTGAGTACTCTTACCGATGAATTGAGTAAAATTGACTTTGAAATCGGGTTAACCGGTGTTTACGGTACAGGAGTGGTAATCTCTTTGTCTGACAATCCCAACTACGGTAAAATTATCGATGACAGGGACATCGGAGAATTGGGGCTGGTACATGATTACGATATTCTGCAGTTAATATGGGAGCTTAAAAATGCAGGGGCGGAAACCATTTCCATAAACGATCAGAGAATTATATATAATTCAGACATATATTGCGGAGGGCCTATTATATATGTTAACGGTCTTGAACTTGTACCGCCATATATAATAAAGGCTATAGGAGACTTGGAAGCCTTATCACATTCTATGGAAGACGAATACAGCTTTTACAGATGGCTGGAAGCAAGAGAGCTTGATATTAGCTATAAAAAGGAAAATGAATTAAAGATATTGAAATATGACAGAAACATAGATTATTATTACATGAAACAGTTAAAAGAAGACTAGGTTATAAGACTTGTAATCCCGTGAACCCTCTTAAAATGCTTTTATAGAAAATTAATAAAAATGTTAAAAATAAAAAAGGATAATCAGATTTTGTGTTGAATTTATATTAGAAAAAGGGAGGATAGTTAGAAGGGGGCAGTTTTATTAAATGAATGATTTTTCTGTTGGAATAGACATCGGCTCCTCTAAAGTTTGTACAGTACTGGGTAATAACAAAAAAGACAGCCTTCAGATATTAGGCGTGGGTATTACCGAGTGCAAGGGACTAAAAAAGGGTGTAGTTGTTAATATAGATGAAACCGTTGAGGCCATAAAGAATTCTGTTATTCAAGCTGAGCTAATGTCCGGAATGGAAATCAAGTCAGCTTTTATAAATTTATGCGGAGGACATGCCTCCCTCGTTAGAAATAGAGGCATTATTACAATTTCACGAGATGACGGCGAGATAACCCAGGAAGATTTGGAAAGAGTACTGGATGTGGCAAGAGTTATTAAGATGCCTGTGGAAAGAGAAATAATAGGTGTCATCCCTCTTTGCTATACTGTTGATAATTCCGATAACATAAAGGATCCGGTAGGAATGGTTGGGGTCAGACTAGAGGCGGAAGTGTATATTATTACAGTTCTGACTTCAAATATTCAGAATCTGGTTAAAAGCGTGGAAAAAAGCGGTGTCAATGTTTCCGGCGTAATAATTGATCCTATTGCATCATCAGAAATTGCTCTTTCAAAAGAAGAAAAGGAGATTGGTGTAGCTTTAGTAGATATAGGCGGTGATACAACAGATATCTCATTTTTTATAAATGGGGATCTTGTATATACAAAGATGCTACCTATCGGGGGAGCCCATATAACAAACGACATTTCCATAGGTTTGAAGATTCCTTTTTCAGAAGCGGAGGCTTTGAAAAGAAAATATGGAAGTGCTTCGGTATTGGATATAGACTCAATTGAGGATATACCCCTTAATGGTACTTCAAATACCAAAAAAACAGTGACTAATAAGGAATTGACAGAAATAATCGAGGCCAGAGTCCAGGAAATTTTTTACTTCATAAATAATGAGCTGTTGATTTCCGGATATAAACAGGCCATTGCTGCCGGTGTTTCAGTAACAGGCGGCGGGGTTTCTTTTATAAAAGGAGCAACTGAGGCAGGTTCAAGCATATTAGGCTTGCCTGTGAAAATTAAAGCTCCTACTTACATGGGAGTTGCAAGTCCCGTGTATACAAATGCAGCAGGCATTGTAAAATATCTTCTGTCTAAACAAAAGAAGACAGTGCTGGATAATTACGATGAAAATGAAGAAGAAGTGAATTCTTCAATGAAGAATAAGAAACAAACGTTACAAAAAAGCGAAAATGTGATAACAAAGATAAAAGACTTTTTTACAGACTTTTTTTAAAACAAATGGAGGAGGGTAAACCGTGCTAGATTTTGATGTTGATATAGAACAATTTGCATCCATAAAGGTTATTGGTGTTGGCGGAGGCGGAAACAACGCCGTAAACAGAATGATATCTTCAGGCTTAAAAGGCGTTGAATTTATAGCTGTTAACACAGACAAGCAGGCATTGCATATGTCACAGGCTGCGCATAAAATCCAAATTGGAGATAAGCTAACAAAAGGCCTTGGAGCAGGAGCCAATCCCGAGGTAGGAAAAAAAGCAGCCGAAGAAAGCAAGGAAGAGATAACAGAAGTTTTAAAAGGCGCAGATATGGTTTTTATAACGGCAGGTATGGGCGGTGGAACAGGTACGGGAGCCGCTCCTGTGGTAGCTCAGGCTGCAAAAGAGCTGGGTATCTTAACCGTAGGTGTTGTTACAAAGCCTTTCATATTTGAGGGCAGGAAAAGGCTTTTACATGCTGAGAACGGTATTGAAGAATTAAGAAACAGGGTGGATACATTGGTAACCATTCCTAATGAAAGGCTTCTTCAGGTTGTAGATAAAAAAGCGTCCATAATCGATGCTTTCAGAATGGCTGATGATGTGTTAAAGCAGGGTGTGCAGGGTATTTCGGATTTAATCACCATACCCGGACTTGTAAACCTGGATTTTGCCGATGTTAAAACCATTATGTTAAATACAGGGCTGGCCCATATGGGTGTCGGAAAAGGCAGCGGTGAAAACAGGGCTACAGAAGCTGCTAAACAGGCTATACACAGCCCCCTTCTGGAGACATCAATAAACGGAGCTACCGGCGTGCTTTTAAATATAACTGGCGGCGCAAACCTTGGATTATTTGAAGTCAATGAAGCTGCAGAACTGGTATCACAGGCTGCAGATCCGGATGCAAATATAATCTTTGGTGCTGTTATTGATGAGAAGCTTCAGGATGAAATAAGAATAACTGTAATTGCCACCGGCTTTGACAGGAATGCAATGCTGAAAGAAGTAATAAAGAAGCAGGAAAAAGGCTTTCCGGAAGGTAAAGGTGACGGTTCGTCCTTTGATGACGGTATTTTAGAAATACCTGCATTCCTAAGAAGAAATAGAAAGTAAGATGCAAATTTTGCATCTTCTTTTTTTATTTATCATAATATTACGCTAATTTCACTTGATTTTAAGTCTTAAAAGCCTCAATTAACGACATATCAATTATTTTCACATGATTATTCATTTGTGTTTTCACAATACAGGCAAACATTATGTTGAAAGCCTTCTATAATTGTATTAATTATAGATGATATTCTTTTTTATCATAATCATGCTTTGACAAAATTTTGGAAATAAATCCTGTATAATATTGTTTAAGAAAATTTAAGTAATGGGTGAAAAGATGTATGTTGATGTACTGCTGCTTGAAAACCTGATCATTAATTTATTGCTTTTAAAAGTTACTCAAAGGTTCTCAAAGATAAAAACTTCCAGGCTGAAAATATTCATAGGCGCTGCTGTTGGAGCAGTATACGTAATTGCTGCTTTTTTTTCATCCTATGAGATTTTATATATATTGCCTGTGAAGATTGCCGTTTCGGTATTGATGGTAACCATAGCATTCACCCCAAAGCTTTTGCAGGATTTCTTAAAAGCTTTAGGCATCTTCTACATAATATCCTTTGCATTCGGAGGTGCCGCCTTTGCGCTGTTTTATTTTACGCAAGAGGGTCAGATTATAAATGGGATGTTTTACATAAGCGGCTTTCCATTTTCTCTTCTTATCACAGCCTTTGCAATAGGATACCTGCTTTTAGTATATTGCTGGGGATATATACAAGGCAAAATATTAAAGGATGAACTTAAATATACCGTAAATATCAAACTTGATGATAAAGAAATATCTGTCGAAGCAATCTTAGACACCGGAAACAGCCTGAAAGACCCCATAACCGGCTTCCCGGTAATAGTCATAGAATATGACATAATAAAAGATATACTTCCGGATAAATTATCTTCAATATTTAATCAGAGTGGACATGATATAGACTTTACGGTATTAGGCAGTTTAATGGATAATACCGACTGGATAAACAGGTTAAGACTTATCCCTTATACATCTCTTGGAAAACAAAATGGGATGCTTGTAGGTTTAAGGCCTGATTTAATAGTACTTCATCAAAAAAATAAGAACTTTGAGATAAAGGATGTAATTGTAGGAATATATCATAGTAAGATTTCCAAAAACGGCGAATATGGTGGTTTGTTGTATCCGGAGATTATAAAATAGGGGGAATTATTGTGAGATTGAAATTCACGGGCATAAGGCTATTAATTGTAATAAAATTTATAGAATTTTTAAGGAAATTCAATCTGCTCAAATATGAGAACATATTTTACATGGGGGGAAATGACGCCCTTCCGCCGCCACTTAATAAGGAAGAGGAAATAGATCTGGTATCACAATTAAAATGCGGCGACGTAAAGGTAAGAACTATACTTATTGAAAGAAATTTAAGGCTGGTAGTTTACATTGCCCGTAAATTTGAAAATACTGGTGTGGGCGTGGAGGATCTAATATCAATAGGTACCATAGGGCTTATAAAAGCAGTAAATACTTTCGATCCGGATAAAAAGATAAAGCTTGCTACTTATGCATCAAGATGCATCGAAAATGAAATACTCATGTATTTGAGGCGGAACAGCAAAATAAGGTCGGAAATTTCCTTTGATGAGCCCTTAAATATTGACTGGGACGGCAATGAGCTTTTGCTCTCAGATATTCTTGGCACAGATAATGATCTTATTTATCATTATATAGAGGATGAGGTGGATAAAGAGCTTTTATCCATCGCTATGAGAAGGCTTTCAAACAGGGAAAAGAAGATAATGGAGCTAAGGTTTGGTTTGTATGGCGGGGGAGAAAAAACCCAAAAAGAAGTTGCTGATATGCTGGGGATATCTCAGTCTTATATATCAAGACTAGAAAAGAGGATAATAAAAAGGCTGAAAAAAGAAATAAATAAAATGGTATAAGGTTAAACCTTGTACCATTTTTAATTTTCACGAAGTTTTTACAATAATAATTTGTTAGGAATTATATACCATATTTTACAGTGAATAAAAAAACATGGTGAGGTAATAATTAAAATATTAATACAGCGGAAAGGGATGAGATGCTTCATGATAATTAATAAAGTTGAAATATGCGGTGTCAATACATCTAAGCTTCCTGTCTTGAATAATGAAAAAATGAGGGAACTTCTCATCAAAATGCGCAATGGAGACAATAGTGCAAGGGATGAATTTATAAAAGGAAACTTAAGGCTGGTTTTAAGCGTCATTCAGAGGTTCAATAACAGAGGAGAATATGTGGATGACTTATTTCAGGTAGGATGTATCGGCCTAATTAAGGCCATCGATAATTTCGACTTAAGCCAGAATGTAAGGTTTTCAACCTATGCAGTCCCTATGATTATAGGAGAGATAAGAAGGTATTTAAGGGACAATAATTCCATAAGGGTGAGCCGTTCCTTAAGGGATATTGCATATAAAGCCCTTCAGGTTAGAGATAAACTAATAAATAAAAATAACAAGGAACCTAACATAGGAGAAATTGCAAAGGAGCTTAAAATACCAAGGGAAGAAATAGTCTTCGCACTTGATGCAATACAGGATCCTATTTCGCTGTTTGAACCCATTTATCACGACGGTGGAGACGCAATTTTTGTGATGGACCAGATAAGCGACACCAAAAATCAGGATGAAAACTGGCTGCAGGGCATTTCCATAAGGGAAGCCTTAAGAAAATTAAACGACAGAGAGAAACTCATACTTACATTGAGATTTTTCGAAGGCAGGACACAAATGGAGGTAGCAGAGGAAATAGGAATTTCCCAGGCCCAGGTATCCAGGCTGGAAAAAACAGCATTAAAACACATGAGAAAGTATGTTTAAACCTTATATTGATTAATTAATGGCTTCCCTTTCGGGAAGCTTTTTATATTTTAATTGGATTCATAATTATTACACATGCCGGAATAAAATATATCAAGGTGGTGATAGAATGATTAATGCTGCTAATATAAGAGACAGAGAAGTGGTTAATTTAAGAGACGGAAGAAAACTGGGAGTGGTGACGGATGTTGAGATAGATTTTGAAGAAGGCAGGATAACCTCCATCATAATACCCGGCCCGGGCAGATTCATAAACTTCTTCAGTAAGGAAAAAGAAATAGTAATACCCTGGAATCAGATTAAAAAAGTGGGAGTAGACGTAATATTGGTGGATACGGATAACGATATGGGATTTAAGGATAATGATGAATAATTCAATATGATTGTAAGAGGTTAAAGCCTTGACATTCTATATATTGTCGAATATAATTTCAATACATAAAAGATGCAGGATAAATATACATAATACACTTTTTAAGGGGTGGGTTTTATGAAATGCCCATATTGCAGTTATGGAGAAACAAAGGTCATTGATTCAAGACCGACTGAAGATGATGCTTCCATAAAAAGAAGACGAGAGTGCCTTAAGTGCTTTAAGAGGTTTACTACATATGAGACCATTGAAACCATTCCAGTCCTTGTTATAAAGAAGGACGGATTAAGGGAAACGTTTAACAAAAGGAAGATACTTAACGGGCTTTTAAGAGCATGTGAAAAAAGACCGGTATCCATAAGCGAGCTTGAACAGCTTGTTGACGATATTGAAAAAACGGTATACAACTCCTTGGATCAGGAGATAACCAGCAAAAAAATCGGTGAAATGGTAATGAGCAAATTAAGAGAAATAGACGAAGTATCCTATGTGAGATTTGCCTCGGTTTACAGGCAATTTAAAGATATCAATACATTTATGGACGAGCTTAATAAAATTATAAAAGAAAAATGATGCAAAGTATCCTCTGATTATATATTAATGAATTAATCAGAGGATATTTTGCATCATGATTAATTTTAGCTATTATTTAACATGGATTTTACAGTAAATAATATGGTTATGGTATAATGAATTCAGTGATATCATCACTTGAATTCATTTGACATGAAATTTGCTATGCAAATTTCATGAATAATTATTTTAATAATGGGTTATTATTTTAATCTTTTATATAATAAAATTTCATCTGATTTTAACTTATCAACCCGGTCAGACTGATGGGAGGATAATATGGCAGGATTTAAATATAATATTGATAACAACGCAGCCTTCTATTCAGTTGATGGATTTGGGCAAAGCAACAAAGTAAAGGCAATAACTTCAACCCGCATTGGTGGAGTAAGTGAAGGAACCTTCTATTCTTTAAATACCGGATATAAATCAGGGGATGAAAAATATAAAATAGATGAAAATATTAAAATACTGTGCCATGCGGCAGGATTTGAAATGGATGAACTGGTATTAACAGACCAGGTTCATGGCAGTAACTGCAGAGTTGTAACTGCAAAAGACTGCGGCAAAGGAATTATTAAAGAAAGTGACATAAAAGCAATCGATGCTTTAACTACCAACGAAAAGGAAGTAGGTCTCTGTATTTTTACTGCAGATTGCGTGCCTGTTTTCCTCTATGATAATAAAAATGAAGCCATTGCAGTGATTCATGCAGGATGGAGGGGAGTAGTGAGTAAAATAATCAATAATACAATTGAGTTGATGAATAAAACTTACGGCACATCCGGGGAAGATATAATTGCTGCAATAGGTCCTTCTATCGGACCTTGCTGTTTTGAGGTTAACGGTGACGTCAAAGATAAATTCGTGAATTTATTCGGCAAAGATGAGGAAATTATAATTAAATATAAGGAAAGATACAAACTAAATTTGTGGAATGCGATAAATAAGCAGCTTTTATTAAAAGGTATACAAAGTAAAAAAATAATAAACAGTAACCTATGTACAAGTTGTAATCATAATGAGTTTTACTCTTACAGAAGAGATGGCTCGCAGACAGGAAGAATGGTTTCCATGCTCAAGCTAATATAACAGGAGGGATATTTATGGCAGGCGAAAAAATATTAGTCGCAGACGATGAAATTCATATTGTGGAGTTGATAAAATATAATCTGGAAAACAACGGTTATAAGGTGTATATTGCCCAGGATGGAAGGGAAGCATTAAAAATAATAAATGAAAAAGATATAGACCTTATAATATTAGACATCATGATGCCAGAGGTTGATGGTCTGGAAGTATGCAAAACCTTAAAAAGAAAGGAAAGCACACAAAATATACCCGTTATCATGCTTACTGCAAAAGGAGAGGAATTTGACAAGATTTTAGGGTTGGAATTAGGGGCAGATGATTATATAACAAAACCTTTCAGCGTAAGAGAATTGATGGCAAGAGTAAAGGTTGTGCTTCGCAGAGTGGTTACCGATTCAGAAACCAATGACACCTTAAAAATAGGCTCTCTGCTTATTGATGTAAGCAAGCATGAGGTCTTAAAAAATGGTGAGAAGCTGGATTTGACCTTAAAGGAATTTGAACTTTTAAAGCTCCTTGTAACAAACAAGGGCAAGGTTTTAACCAGGGATTCCCTGCTAGACAGGATTTGGGGATATGAATATTACGGTGAAACCAGAACGGTGGATGTTCATATAAGGCACTTAAGACAGAAAATTGAAAATGATGATAAAAACCCACAGTATATAGAGACTATAAGAGGAATCGGGTACAGATTCAATAGTCCTTCGGAGCCTAAATCATGAGAAAAAAGCTTTTGCTGCGTTTTTTAATTGTCCTTGTAATGGGAATAACAATTACAGGATTTTTTTCTATGAAGCTTGCCCAGGATTTTTATTTAAAAAGCCTTGAAGATAAGCTTGTTTCAAATGCACGTCTCATTTCAAAAATAGTTGAGGATTCCTACGAGCCCGGTAAGAATAACTACGATGATATCGCAAGGGAATTCGCACACATCACCAATTCAAGGATTACCATAATCGCACAAGACGGTAGGGTAATAGGAGAATCCAACGTTCAAAGCTCGGAGATGGAAAACCACAAGGAAAGGGCAGAAGTGAAAATGGCTTTTTCGGGCCAGGTAGGCAAAAGCTCCAGATACAGCGCTACCGAGAAGATTAACATGATGTATATAGCCATCATGATTGACAGCCCGCCGATGCAAAAATCAGTTATAAGGCTGGCAGTGCCGCTAAATGAAATACGAAACCTGCAGTTTACGCAGGTTGAATACATTTTACTTGCTGTTTTAGCAGGGCTTATAGTATCTTTTTTGACAGCATATACTTTCGCAGGTCATATCACAAAGCCTGTACGGGAAATGACTGATATTGCTTCAGAAATCTCTGAAGGCGGCTATGATAAGCGTATAACAATGATATCTAAAGATGAAGTTGGAAATCTTGCACATATGTTTAATGTCATGGCTGAAAAGCTTGAAATTACAATTAACGATTTATCAGAAAAGAATAATGAATTGGAAGCAATTTTAAAAAGTATGCAAAACGGAATTATAGCCGTTGATAATTCCGGGAAGATCATGCTGGTCAATCCGGCAGCTCAGACTATGTTCGGCTATTACGGCAATATGGTGGGAAAATATATACTTGAAGTTGTACGAAATGCAGAGTTAGAGGATATTATTTATAATTGCCAGGAGGAAGGAAAGGAAATCCGTCTGGGCTATCCGGAAATGAGAGTGCTTCGTATTAAATCCACACCCATAGTCAGTGCAGAAGAAAACAATAAAAATATGGGTATGGTTGTTGTCATGCAGGACATCACGGAGCTCAAAAATTTAGAGCAGATACGCTCTGACTTTGTTGCCAACGTGTCCCACGAGCTTAAGACCCCGTTAACTTCAATAAAGGGATTTACCGAAACCTTAAAAAGCGGGGCCATAGATGACCCTGCAGCAAGAGAAAAGTTTTTGGATATTATAAATATTGAAGCTGACAGGCTTTCACGGCTCATCAATGACATATTGACAATATCCGAATTGGAGAACAAAAGGCAAAACTTTGTAATGGAAAAGGTAAGTATTAATAAAGCAGCGCAAGAAATTGAAGATATGATGCATAGCCTTGCGGAGCTTAAGAAAATCGAGCTTATTTTTAACATTGAAGAGAATGTTCCTAACGTTATGGGAAACTTCGATAAGGTAAAGCAGCTTTTAATAAACCTCATAGATAATGCTATAAAATATACACAAAACGGCGGAAAGATTAATGTGAATATTTATCCCAAGGAGGACCAGGTATTTATAGAGGTTAAGGATACTGGTATAGGTATATCAAAGGAGCATCTGCCCAGGCTCTTTGAAAGGTTTTACAGGGTTGACAAAGGAAGGTCCAGAGCTTTAGGGGGTACGGGTTTGGGCCTTGCCATAGTGAAGCATATAATATTAACCATGAACGGTGAGGTATATGTTTCGAGTGAAATAGGAAAAGGTACCACATTTACTGTTGCAATTCCCCAGGCTTGAAATTCAGGAAATATATAAAATATACATTTTTAACAATGAATTAACATTTAATTAACATGTATATAATGCTGCAACTATATTATAAATGTGGCTTAATTATCACTGATATATGTATTTGCATAAATGAAGGGAGCAATTATGGAAGCTATAATTAAGGTAGAAAACCTGGACTTATTTTACGGGAATAATCAAGCTCTCAAAAATATTTCAATAGATGTAGAAAAGAATAAGGTAACAGCCCTAATCGGTCCTTCGGGATGCGGAAAGTCCACATTTTTAAGGACAATCAATAGAATGAACGACCTTATAGATAATGTAAAAATCACCGGAAGCATATTATTTGAAGGCAAGGATATATATAAGGATTATGATGTTATAAAACTAAGAAAAAAGATAGGTATGGTTTTTCAAAAGCCCAATCCTTTTCCCATGTCTGTATACGATAATGTGGCATATGGACCAAAGACCCATGGTATAAAGAATAAAAAACAACTGGATGAAATTGTTGAAAAGAGCTTAAAAGGTGCGGCTCTCTGGGATGAAGTTAAAGACAGGCTTAATAAATCGGGAATCGGTTTATCAGGAGGTCAGCAGCAAAGGCTATGTATTGCAAGAACCCTGGCCGTTGAACCCGATGTTATTTTAATGGATGAGCCTACATCAGCCTTAGACCCCATTTCAACTTTAAAAATCGAAGACCTTATTGGAAAGCTTAAAGAAAATTATACCGTAATTATCGTAACACATAATATGCAACAAGCCGGACGTATATCTGATTCAACAGCTTTCTTTTTAACTGGTGAAATCGTTGAGAATGGTCCTACAGAGGAACTTTTCTATAAACCTAAAGATAAGAGAACTGAAGATTATATAACCGGGCGATTCGGTTAAAAAGCTAAGTTAGGAACTAAAAAGGGGACATAAGTTGGGGACATTCCTTTAGGAGTGTCCCCACACCTTTTTCAAGTGCCCTTTACCTTTTCAAGTGTCCCTCATATTTTTAAATGTCCCTTTTGCTTATTTCTGAAATTAACCATGTTTTTACCTGGTTTATCCATAAGCTTAACAAAAGGTCTCTATAATTATAATGCATTTTGTAGTGATATTAAGGAGGTTGTAAATTGCTTCATGTTTTTAAAGTAAAGAAATTAAAATTCCCGCTCAGTATTGGTAAGAGTATTAAATTAGGAAACCTTTTGACTCTTAATATCCGAAATCGCATAGCTTTAATGGTTACATTTATGATTGTGGTTACAATCATTGCCATGGGGGGGATAAGCTATAAGATGGGTAGCGACGCCCTGACACAGGTAATAGAATATGATATGGAATTTGCCGCGCAATCAATGGCAGAAAAAATAGCTATTACATATAAGATAATGGACGCAAGGGATTTTAAAAGAAATGTTGACTACTTTATAATCAATCAGAAAAATGATTATAAAGTGCGGGATTTGGATGCCATAGTATTTCTAATGAATCAGGAAGGTGTGCTGGAACAGGATTTTTGGGCATATGAATATGAATTTGTACCGCTGCCGCAGAATTTGATGGACAGTATTATGGCTGAAAAAAAGGACGGCATAGCCCATACGGAGTGGATGGGCAAGGCTTATACCATAGCCTATAAATTCATGCCTGAAAACAGCTGGACATATTTTATAGCCCTTGAAGAAAATCAATATTTAAGTCCTGTCAATAAAGTCCGGTCGGTGATTATGAATATGGGCTTTGCAATAATATTATCCGGAATGCTTTTAGCATTTATAGTCGCCAGGGTAATCACAAAACCCATAGATAAATTAATAACTATGCTTAATAAAACGGCTGAAGGCAATTTATCAATCAAGGTGGACGCGGGCAGAAGCATCCCGGAAATATATAGGTTAGGCATAAGCTTTAACGGAATGCTTGAGAAGTTGGTCGGATTCTTCAGAGAATTAAATAATGTAATAAATAAATTGTTTGCATCAGGCAAGGAGCTGTCGGCCATGGCAATAGACTCCCACGAGATGGCTAATACAATGGGTGAGCTTTACCAGCATATAGTAAAAGGTGCTGTGGAACAGCAGGAAATAACAAAAGATGCCCGGCACAGCCTTGTAGGTATGGAAAATAAAATGAATACTTTAGTGGATAATATGCAGGAAACCAGCCAGTCCAGCCGTAATACATATACTTCTGCAAAAAAAGGCCGTGATACTGTTACAAATTTGGAGGGTAAATTTGATGATATTTTAAATATTGTGGGCAATACATCAAGTGAAGTATTGACATTACATAAAAGAGCCAATGAAATAACAAGCTTTGCAAAAATAATAGGGGAAATGAGCAGTCAGACTCAGCTTTTAGCATTGAATGCCAGTATTGAGGCAGCAAGGGCAGGAGATGCAGGTATGGGATTTGCTGTTGTAGCCAATGAAGTCAAAAGCCTGGCGCAAAAAGCTTCGGATGCCAGCCAGGAAATTTCAAAATTGATTTCAATTATAATCGAAGACACCAAAAGAGTGGTTGATTCGGCTCAAAAGGGCAAAGATGTCGTTAAGGATGGAGAGGTATTAATGAAGGATACCGATGAGCTATTTGAAAAAATCCTTGAATCATCGCTTGATAACAATATAAAGGTGGAAATGGCTCATGCATCTTTAACTGAAGTGTCGGCAGAAGTCAAAAAACTGATTTCAATTATGGGAGAGCTTGAAAGCATATCCGGCGATACAATGATAAATACTACAAAAGTAAAAGATATTATGGGCAGGCAAAGAGATGCCATGCTGAGGGTAAAGGAAGCCAGTTTAAGCTTAGGCGATGTGGCACATGAGCTTCAAAATTACCTGGGCAGCTATACGTATTAATTGGAAAAACCTTCTTTACAATTAACTTGTTCTTAACAAAAGTGTAATCATCTCTTAATAAGGTGCTTGTATACTTAAAATCGTGGAAAAGATAAGAACCAAAATTTAAGGAGGAATAACCCAAATGATTAAAAAAAGTATGAGGAAACTATTTACATTCATATTAGCATCAGCTATGACTCTTTCTTTAGCTGCATGCAACAGTAGCGGAAGCAATAATCAGCCATCCCCGACAACAGCTCCTACTACTGCTCCAACAGCAGCAGAATTGGAAGGAACTATTCAGATAGCCGGTTCAACTTCAGTACAGCCTCTTTCAGAAGAATTAGCAAAAGTATTCATGGGCAAAAATGCAAAGGTTAAGATAAACGTAGCAGGCGGCGGTTCAGGCGCAGGTATAAAGGCCGCTACAGAAGGAACAGCTGATATAGGTGCTTCATCACGTGAACTTAAATCTGAAGAAAAAGTAGTTAAAGAATTTGTTATTGCAATGGACGGTATAGCAATCGTTGTACACAAGGATAATAAAGTATCAGACCTTAAAAAAGAAGATATAATGAAGATATTCTCAGGAGAAATTACAGATTGGTCTGAACTAGGCGGAGATGCAGGAAAGATACAGGTTGTAATCCGTGAAGAAGGTTCAGGAACCCGCGGTGCCTTTGAAGAACTGGTTATGGGAGAAGCAAAAGCCATTTCAACTGCAACAGTACAGAATTCAACAGGTGCAGTAAGAACAGCAGTATCACAGGATAAAAACGCTATAGGATATATATCCTTAGGTTCACTTAACTCAGATGTAAAAGCAGTAAAGGTTGACGGTGTTGAAGCTACAGAAGCAAATGTTAAAGCCAACACTTACAAGATATCACGCCCATTTGTATACATGACACAGAAAGACCCGTCTGGAGCAACAAAAGCATTCATCGACTTCATCATGAGTGCCGAAGGTCAGGCTATAGTTCAGGAATCAGGATTTATAACTGTAAAATAGTAACTGCCTCAAATCATAAAATATATATTGTTGTTGGATGATAGGGTGGATTTTTCCACCCTTATTCCACTGGGTAAAAATAAATGTTATAATCTATTTTATAGGGGGAGCTGTATGAAAAGAGAAATAAGAGAAAAATTTTACCGGATATTGCTCTTATCAAGCGCCTTTGTGGCTTTATTGGTTATTATTTTAATAGCAGGCTTTGTATTCAGAGAGGGCTTGCCCATCTTCAGTAAATACGGTTTATTCAATGTGCTTTTTGGCACTGAGTGGCATCCTCAGGATAAGGTGTACGGTTTGCTTCCCATGATTGTAGGTACAATATGTGTAACTATAGGTGCACTGGTTGTGGGGGTTCCCCTGGGGCTTTTGACAGCTATTTTCTTAGCTGAGCTGGCACCTAAAAAATTGGTTACAATGCTTATAAGACCGGCAATAGAATTATTAGCCGGAATTCCTTCCGTAGTATACGGACTTTTTGGTATGACTACCATAGTACCTTTTATAAGAAATACTGCCCGCAGCATACCCTCAATAGCCGAACAGCCGGCGCTGTCTTCCGGCTACGGTATAATTGCAGGCTCAATAATCTTATCTATTATGATACTTCCGACTGTTATAAACGTTTCGGAAGATGCTCTAAGAAGCGTTCCCTTAGAATATAAGGAAGGATCTTTTGCATTAGGTGCTACTCATTGGCAGACAATATATAAGGTAATAGTCCCTGCAGCAAAATCAGGTATATTGGCAGCCATAGTATTGGGTATGGGCCGTGCAATGGGTGAAACCATGGCAATAATAATGGTGGCGGGAAATGCGGCAATAATTCCTGAATCCATATTGTCTACCATAAGAAGCTTAACTGGAAATATAGCCATTGAAATGGCATATTCTTCGGGAGAACATACTCAAGCTTTATTTGCAACAGGTATTGTGCTCTTTATATTTACTATGCTCATAAATTCCTTTGCCATGTTCCTTGCTAAAAAGGAGGTAAAATCATGATGAAACCTCAGACGGCACAGAAAATCGCACAGGTCGTACTGTGGACCGCAGCTCTTTTAACGGTATTGACACTTGTGTTTATATTAGGATACATTTTTATGAACGGTCTGCATAAGATAAATTGGGAGTTTCTCACTCAGGAGCCTAGAAGGATGGGCTCGGAAGGCGGAATATTTTCCACCATTGTAAGCACTATAATTTTTACTTTTGTCACCCTTTTGTTTTCGGTGCCTATTGGAATTGCAGCAGCCATTCATTTAACTGAATATACAAAGAAAAGCTGGCTTACGGATTTAATAAGATTTGGCACAGAAGCACTGTCGGGAATACCCTCAATTGTATTTGGATTATTCGGTTTTGCCTTCTTTGTAATACTTTTAAAACCCATTACAGGAGGATGGTCACTGGCATCCGGTGCGTTGACAGGCGCATGTATGATACTCCCTACAATTATAAGGACCACTGAGGAAGCGATTAAAACAGTGCCCTTATCTTACAGGGAAGCAAGCTTTGCCGTTGGTGCCACGAAATGGCAGACAATAAGCAAGGTTGTAATTCCAACTGCATTGCCTGGAATAATAACAGGTGTTATTTTGGGCATAGGGCGAATTGTCGGAGAAACTGCAGCATTGCTTTTAACATTGGGAGGAAGTTTGTTTATACCCACAAAGCTTACGGATCCATTAAGTACAATGTCTATGCACTTATATAAGGTGGCAATGGAAGTAGGAGCAATGGATATGGCTTTTGGTACGGCAACAGTTTTGATTGTCACAGTATTTATAATAAACTCAACAGCGAATTTTATAATGAGCTTCATGAAAAATAAAACTACAGCTTAAAAATATTTTTAGGGGGTGTCATACCTTTGTCCAGACAGAATTTCTCAGAAGAACTGGAATCTATGCATCATGAATTGTTAAGGATGGGAAGTTTAGTAGAAAAACAAATAGACAGCTGCATTACAGCTTTGGCTAAACAGGATGGAGAGCTTGCACAAAAGATAATTGATGATGACGACATAATTGACAGGATGGAAACAGAGTTAGAAGAAAAATGCGTAAAAATGATAGCAAGGCAGCAGCCACTGGCGATAGACTTAAGAAGGATATTCACTACCATAAAAATTGTCACGGATTTGGAGAGAATTGCCGATCATGCTGTGGATATAGCCAAGGTAACCTTGAGGCTTAAGGACGAAAAATACATCAAACCATTGATTGATATACCCAGAATGGCGGAAATCGTCCAGGGGATGATAAAGGATTCACTGGATGCATATGTAAGACTGGATACAAAGATGGCGGAGGAAATAGGCAAGAGGGATGATGAAATAGACGGTATATACAAGCAGGTATTCAGGGAGCTCCTTGTAATTATGATGCAGGATCCCAGAACCATCACCCAGGCTACTCAATTTCTCTTTGTATGCAAGTTCTTAGAGAGAATTGCCGACCATACCACTAATATATGCGAGTGGACGGTATATCTTGTAACAGGTGAACACAAGGATTTGAATGACTAATAGAAGGCTAAAAGCCTTCTATTTTTGTATAGCATAAAATAGTCATGGATATTATAAAAATAAATTGAAGTTGATTGAATGCCGTAAAAATGATATCATTCAGAATGGTATAATATACTTAAGGGTGTGAGTATTTGGAAAAGCTTCAAAATATTATAACCTTCATTCGGGATAGCAGTATTGCACAGGAATTGGGCATAGAAGAAGGTGACATGTTATTATCTATAAATGGTCAAGCAGTAAAGGACATAATCGATTATAAATTCCTGATAACAGATGAATACATAGAAGTTCTTATAAAGAAAAAGGATGGAGAAGAGTGGCTGCTAGAAGTTGAGAAAGACTATGATGAAGATTTGGGGTTGGATTTTGAAAATCCCATAATCGACATGGCTAAAAGCTGTTCAAACAAATGTATATTTTGTTTTATTGATCAGCTTCCAAAAGGAATGAGAAAAACTCTATATTTTAAGGATGATGATTCGCGGCTTTCCTTTCTGCAAGGAAATTTCATAACTCTGACCAATTTATCCGATGAGGATATTGAAAGAATAATACAGTATCGGATAAGCCCTTTAAATATTTCCGTCCATACCACAAATCCGGAGCTCAGGGTAAAAATGTTGGGGAACAAATGGGCAGGAAAAATAAAGGAACAGCTTTATAGGCTTACTGAACATGGCATTGATATAAACTGCCAGATAGTCCTTGTAAGGGGAGTAAACGATGGCGAAAATCTGAAAAACTCAATAAAAGAATTATATGGTATGTATCCTAAAATTAAAAATGTGGCCATTGTACCTGTCGGTATTTCAAAATACAGAGAAAATTTATATCCCATAGTGCCCTTTGATAAAGAAAGCTCCCTTGAGGTTTTAAACCTTGTTAAAAAAATGCAGGATAAAATAATTAAAGAAACAGGGGATGTTTTTGTCAGGTGTGCAGATGAGTTTTATATCATGGCGGATATTGAGATACCCGGATCTGAGTTTTACGGTGAATATGAGCAGTTAGAAGACGGCATAGGCATGATTGCCAATTTTAATGAGAATATTAATAGCTTACTGACAGATATTAATATAAAGGAGATGAATAAAGAGATATCCGTAGTTACGGGGGTATCTCCATATAAATATATAAAGGATGCATTTGCCAAAATAGAAGACAAAGTCAAGGGGCTAAAGGTAAATGTACATATGATAAAGAATAATTTTTTCGGCGATAAAATTACAGTGACGGGGCTTTTGACGGGAAGAGATATAATAGAGCAGCTAAAGGGAAAGAACTTAGGTGAAGTTTTGCTATTGCCCTCCAATCTTTTAAAATCAGGAGAGCCAATATTATTGGATGATGTCACCGTAAGCGATATTGAAAAAGAGCTGAACACAAGAATAAAAATATGCAGCTTTGACGGAAGCAGCTTAATTGGGGACATTTCTTCGACCACCTCGTAGCACTCGCAAAAAGAGGAAAAGTATCCCCTAACATTAAAGGAGGCTTTATTTGATGAAACCCATTGTGGCAGTTGTAGGAAGGCCTAATGTAGGCAAGTCTACGCTATTTAACAGACTGACCGGCAAAAGGATTGCCATTGTAGAAGATAAACCCGGAGTAACCAGGGACAGAATATATTCGGAAGCCGAGTGGCTGAATCACAAATTTATAATAATCGATACGGGAGGTATAGAGCCCTACAGTGAGGATATTATACTTTCCCAAATGAGAAGGCAGGCACAGATTGCCATTGAAACAGCTAATGTAATCGTATTCATGACAGACGGCAAAGAGGGCATTACCCATGCTGATCAGGAAGTGGCCGAGATGCTGAGAAAAACCAATAAGCCTGTCGTCCTTGCAGTAAATAAAATTGACGACCCTACGAAATTTAACAACGTCTATGAATTTTTCAACCTAGGAATTGGAGAGCCCATGGGGATTTCTTCATCCTTGGGATTAGGCATGGGAGATTTATTGGATGAGATAGTTGCTCATTTTAAAAATATTGAAGAAGATGAGGAAGAGGATGATGTCACAAAGGTTGCCATAGTGGGTAAACCCAACGTGGGAAAATCTTCCCTTATAAACAAGCTGGTCAAGGAAGAAAGGGTTATCGTAAGCGATATACCCGGCACCACCAGGGACGCCATAGATACTCCCTTTGAATATAAAGGCGATAAATTCATATTGATTGACACAGCAGGTATAAGAAGAAAAAGCAAGGTCAATGAAGAAGTGGAAAGATACAGCGTTATAAGGTCTCTTACTGCCATAGAGAGATCTGATGTGTGCCTAATTATGATTGATGCCAATGAAGGTGTAACTGAACAGGATTCAAAGATTGCCGGTCTTGCTCATGAAGCAGGAAAGGGAATTGTTATAGTAGTTAATAAGTGGGACTTAATCGAGAAAGATGACAAAACCATGAATGAATTCAGAAATAAAATAAGGGCGGATTTAAGCTTTATGACCTATGCTCCTGTGATTTTCATATCTGCCAAAACCGGCCAGAGGGTTGAGAAAGTCATCGAGCTTATAAAATTCACTGCCAATCAGAATGCCATGAGGATTTCAACGGGGGTATTGAATGATATTATATCCGATGCTGTTATGATGAATCAGGCGCCCATGGGGAAAGGGAAGAGGCTTAAAATTTTTTATGCCACTCAAGCTTCGACAAAGCCCCCAACCTTTATTCTATTTGTTAATGACCCTGAGATAATGCATTTTTCCTACGAAAGATATCTGGAAAATCAACTGAGGGAAAGGTTTGGATTAGAAGGCACTCCTGTAAGGTTTATCTACAGAGCCAGAAATGAAGGTGAATAGGAGGTATTGTAAATGAGTAAAGTATCGGTAATCGGTGCCGGAAGCTGGGGCACCGCACTTTCCATCCTTCTTGCAAAGAAGGGCTTAAGAGTATCCATCTGGGACAGGAATGACGGCCTTTTAAATGATATAAAAAAAGCAAGGGAAAATATCAAATATCTTCCGGGTGTAATCATACCACAGAATGTGGAAGTTTATCCGGACATAATTGAATGCATAAAAGATACCGATTTAATTGTTCTGGGAGTACCTTCCCATGCCATAAGGGAGATATGCAAAAATATAAAAGGGAGCTTAAATGATGGTCAAAAAATCGTAAGTATTGCCAAGGGCATTGAGAACGATACATATTTAAGGATGTCTCAAGTTATTGAAGAAGAAACGGGAATTAATGATGTATGCGTACTTTCAGGCCCCAGCCACGCCGAAGAGGTATCAAGGGATATCCCTACAACGGTAGTGGTATCTTCAAGGAAGAGGACTGTTGCCGAATACGTTCAGGATATTTTTATGACACCTAAATTCAGGGTATATACCAACCCGGATATTACAGGAGTGGAATTGGGGGGTGCAATAAAGAACATAATAGCACTGGCAGCCGGCATATCCGACGGATTAGGGTACGGCGACAATACAAAGGCCGCATTGATGACAAGAGGGCTTGCTGAAATGACAAGGTTAGGAGTAGCTATGGGAGCGGACACTTTCACCTTCTCCGGGCTTTCGGGCATAGGGGATTTAATTGTTACCTGCACCAGCATGCACAGCAGAAACAGGCGTGCCGGCATATTGATAGGCCAGGGGAAGAGTGTAAATGAAGCATTAACAGAAGTAAAAATGGTGGTAGAGGGCGTTAAAACCACAAAGGCTGCCTATGAGCTTTCCAAGAGATATCAGGTAGAAATGCCCATTACAGAAAAGCTCTATGAAGTTCTTTTTCAGGACAAAAACCCAAAATATGCAGTAACAGAGCTTATGCTGAGGGAGAAGACCATAGAGCTTCATGAAAATGAAGAAGTCGTCACCCGCGAGCAAAAATCCTGGGAATTGTAATAAAGTGTTAATATATCTATCCAATTAATTAAAGGAGGAAGGTAAAATGGATATTTATGAAGCTATAAATAACCGTCACTCTGTGCGAAGCTACTTAGACAAAAGAATCCCCGATGAAATAGTTGCAGAGCTTCTTTTAGAGATTAAAAAATGCAATGAAGAAAGCGGCTTAAACCTGCAGCTTGTAACAAATGAACCAAAAGCCTTCAGCGGAGTATTGGCCCATTACGGGAAATTCGTAAATGTTAAAAATTATATAGCTTTAGTGGGCAAAAAGGATAAAGACTTGGATGAGAAATTGGGATATTACGGAGAAAGAATAGTCTTAAAATCTTTTATGATGGGACTTGATACCTGCTGGGTAGGAGCCACATACAGTAAAAGCAAATGTGCATGTGAAGTTAACCCGGGAGAAATCTTACGCGGTGTAATTTCTATAGGCTACGGCGAAAATAAAGGCAAGCCCCATAAGAATAAACCATTAGAAAAGCTTTGCAAAGTTGAGGGTCCTATGCCTGATTGGTTTTTATCCGGTATGAAGGCAGCAATGCTGGCGCCTACAGCTGTAAACCAGCAAAAATTTTTATTTACACTTAAAGGCAATACCATAAAAGCAGAAGAAACTGGGGGCTTTTACTCTAAAATGGATTTGGGTATTGTAAAGTATCATTTTGAAATTGGCGCCGGAATGGACAATTGCAAGTGGATATAATTTACATAATCTTAACAAGAACATAATTAGATTTTATATTGACACCTGTATTATTTAATATGAGGTGTGTTGATATGAAATCTTTTTTTTATAAATTGCTTTTATTTCTTCGCAAGATGCTTGTAGAGAGCAAAGGAATTTCAATAAGTGAAAATGAAATTAAAACCGGAAAACCGATTTTGGATAAAATAATCAGTGAATATGTGGAAGAAAGTAGGCCTTATTGATTAAATCATTAAGACCTTGTTATTTTTCTCGAACTTCTCGTTCCAGCCAATTGTCTAAATCTCATTTCGTGAAGGCAAATCACTTTCTAGTTTTTTATAAGCAAAGCCTTTGTTAAATTCTAAAGCTTTACTTTCATCAATATTGTATATTTCATCATTTCGAAGTATTATATTTACATCTTTTGGCGAGGTATCAGCCTCCTATAAATTTAATCTGATTATAAGTATTCTTAACTTGAATCATGGCATGTTATCTTTGGCGCAGAGGCAAAATGGATGTCCGGCAGGATCTATCATAGTCACAAATTCATTGCCTCCAAACTGAGACAATGCTTTAGTTGCACCAAGGGACAATGCATATTCAACTGCTGAAACCACATCCGGAACCTGGAAATCAAAATGCATCTGTTTTTGCTGTCTATCGTTTTCCTCAGGCCATATGGGAGGGCTGTAGGATTCTTCTTCTATAAACAGAAATATGATTCCACTACTGCTGCATAGTGCAGGACGGCCGAACATTGTGCGCTTTTCCCAGCCAAGCAATTTATAGTAGAATTCACATAACTTTTCTTGGTCATCACAATCAATCATTATGTTGCCCAAGCATATATCATCAATCATAGAATTCCTCCTAACTTATTATTTATCAACGTACTTTAAGTATATCATAAAAGCATGGAAATAAGTGCCTGCGCTATTATTTTTAAAAAGCCTTATAATATATCTAGAAAATCACTTGATTTATTGCATTTGCTGAATTATAATAATAAATGTTCTCGAAAAAATATCTGGGTGTGGCGCAGATGGTAGCGCGCCAGAATGGGGTTCTGGAGGTCGCAAGTTCAAATCTTGTCACCCAGACCAGAAAGACATAGCTTTCCGTCAAGGGGAAGTTATGTCTTTCTTAATTTCAGAAAACATGGTATTATAACCTCAAAACCGCTTAATACCTGGCAAAAGGCAAGCTGCTGATTATTTATATAATGAGGATAATATGCAATGCAAGGAGGGAGCGAAAGTAGCTGTGGAAAAAAGATTATCAAGGAAAAGCAAAAAGACAATAAGCATTGTAATTAGTGCTGTTGTATGTATCTCCATTATAGGAAGTTCTTTTTTTTATGATTACATATGTCGTACCAGAAAGAATGTAGATTTCCAAGAAATAATTAATCATGAGGTGAAATCCTCAACTTTGTATATTATTAGTGAAACTGCAACAATATCAGGAAACGACGAATCATTTAGCTATGGCGCTGGATTTGGTGGCGTGGTTTTTTCTGAGGCCGATGGAGTATATTATGCCCTTACGGCTCTGCACGCCGTAGACAACAATCCAACACACTTATATGTTCTCTCTTATGATGATTTAACATATAATGAACGCATTGCACAGCAAGAACAACATATAGGGTTAAGAGACTATTATAAGACTTTACCTATAGCAGAAGTGGTTTATTCTGATGAGGAGTATGATCTTGCTATCCTTAAATTTAGTTGCAGTGATTCTTTTGGAATATTAAATATTGCCTCAAACACCCCGGCTTTTAAAGATCAAGTTGCGATTATTAGCAGTCCATTAAATGAAGGGAGAAATGAAATCACTTATGGTTCGATTATTTCAAAAAAACCAGTCAAATTTGGCGATACAAACGGAGAGAATCAGCGATTAGTAATCAAAACATCCGCCTATGATAATTTCGGTAGTAGTGGAAGTGTTTTATTAAATAAACAATCAGAAATAGCGGGGATTGTTTTAGGCGGTGGCCGTGATATCTTTGATAATTTCAGATATTCTTTGGTAATGCCCGCAAATGAGATAAATGATTTCATAACAACATGGTATTCAAGTAAAAAGCAATAGCTGTCTATGATGGATTAACTACAAAAATCTTTTCATATTATATGGTATAATTCAATTAGCCAATAACAGAAATTGAACGCATTATTCAGAGAATTAAAAGGGAGTGTGCTTACTTAAATGGATATCCGAATAAATGCCGATAGATTTAACGGTTTCGCAGAAACTTATAAAAGCGCACGACCAGCAATGCCATTTTATCCCGTAAAGACAATTATTCGCTATTTAGGGAATACACCGGACCGGATTGTGGATTTAGGATGCGGAACAGGACTATCGACTGTTGTTTGGAGTGACTACTGCAGTCAAATAATCGGCGTTGAACCAAGTACAGATATGATTACCGTTGCCAAAAGAAAGGCAAATAATAAGATTAGCTTTATTAATGCATTTAGCCATGATACCGGAATTGAAAGTGATTCTTCAGATGTGGTTATTTGTTCTCAATCATTTCATTGGATGGAGCCAATAGCAACTTTAACAGAAGTAAACAGAATTTTAAAAGCCGGAGGTGTTTTTGCTACTGTTGATTGTGATTGGCCGCCTGTTTCAATTTGGCAGGCTGATCAAGCATATGACATCCTTTATAAAAAGGTGAGAGAGTTAGAAGAAAAGTTACCTGATGTAAAAGATACATTTATTCGTTACAATAAAGAAGAACATTTATCCAACATAAAAAACAGTTGTTATTTTCGGTATGCAAGAGAAATTGTTTTTTCCAACACAGAACTATGTACGTCGGAACGCTTTATCAATATAATCATCAGCCAGGGTAGCTTACAAGCTATTATTACAAAATACCCAGAATTATTATTAGACGATATTGTCGCTTTCAAGAATAAAATCATCAGGCTTTTTCAAGATGAAATGTTTGAAATCGACTTTTCGTATCGTATGCGCTTAGCTGTGAAATAATTTTCCATGGAAAGCCTTAAAGTACAACTCTTTAAGGCTTTTTTAATGTTATAATAACACTTTTGTTTTTTCACTCCTGATAATCTGATGACAACCTCACATTTTTTATGCATAAAATGCAATTTCTCTTATATTTCTTCGTCTGTATATGCCTAATATCAGTCCTATCACAATCATATTAATAATAAATTGAGTTCCCCCATAGCTTATAAAGGGTAATCCGGTTCCGCCTAAAGGTGCTAATCCTAAAACCATTAGAATATTCCATAAAAATTGTATGGAAAAAACTGCTGCAAAACCACTTAATAATAGTTTGCCGTAATTATTTTTTACTAAACCAACTAATCCGGCTATACGGACTATAAAGGAGATAAACAGTGCTATCAATATGAGTCCTGCAATCCATCCAAAAGTATATACTACATAAGCAAATATAAAATCGGTATGGACTTCCGGTATAACTCCCGGTTTAAATGTAAACCCCTGCCCTAATAAACCTGCAGAATGAAGTACCTTACTTAATTGAATATTGATATATCCGCTTCCAGAAGGGTCTTTGTTCGGATTGAGAAAGATAAAAAACCGTTTTACTCTATATGGCCTGCTGAATATCTGAAATAAAAATATTATAATTTCAGAGCCTATTATACCAAGAATATATTTTAGCTTTGCACCGGACATGATTGCGAGAACTAAAAATGCGGTTGAATATATTAGTATGCTGTCAAGTGAGGGCACTGCCAACATAAGAATAATTGGAAATATGAGCAGCCCCAGGCTGTATAGAATATTTTTGGGTTGATTCCAGTTCCAGTTATCCATTATACCTGACAGTGCAATAACATAAAATAAGAGACATGCTTCTACAGGAATAACAAAAGGACCTATTGAAAACCGTAATAATCCATTTACGGGACGACCAAATAAAATTGAGTATATTATAAATATTGAAGTTATTATATATATGTATTTGGAATATGGTTTTATCTTCTTGTAATCAAAAAAGTACAGACCTACCGCAGCAGCTATTCCTAAAATACTAAATGACAAACTTCTAATAAGTATTGAAGAAGGGTTATAGTAGGATGCACCTTGTGTTGCTATCAAGTAATTAGTTATTATCCCGAAACTTGCAAGCATGAATGTCAGGGCCAATATGCCCCATTCCGGTTTAGACTTGTGAACTTTATTCAATTGATTTCCGACTGTTATAGCGTCACCCATTTGGGCAACTGCTTTATTTATTGAATCAGTTTCGGTAAAACCCTCATTTAAATATTCTTCTGCCAACTCTGTAATGTGGCTTTGTATTTCTAGGCTTATTTCTTTATGAATTTCTTTAAAGCGTACTTGTGAACACACATCGTTTATATATTCCCGGGCTTTATTATTACTACCTAATTCCATACGATCTCCTCCAATAAAACCTTATCTACCGCGCTCTTAAAAGTGAACCATTCCTCTTGCTTTTCCTTAACCTGCAATTTCCCGGCATCCGTAATTTTATAATACTTCCTTTTACGGCTCTCAACTTCATCCCAATAAGATAAGACAAAACCTTCTGCCTCAAGGGAATGTAAAATCGGATAAAGTGTTCCTTCCTTGAAGTTAAAAACACCATCTGACTTCTTATCTATTTCTTTTATAATCTCATAACCGTACATTGGCTTACGGTCAAGTAAAGTTAAGATAAGGATTACAGTGCTTCCCTTAAGCAACTCTTTGTTAACCTTCATAAGTACCACCTCAAATCTATATATTGAATTACTATGCATAGCATATCTATGTATTACTATAGAACTATTCTATTTTAATGTCAATAATGGTTATTAAAATATATAGCGAGATTATTGTCTGTTTTTTCTTTAGCTTGACTTATGGCTTACCATAATATAACATTTTGATATTGAGGTATCTCAAAATCATAAATACATGAATTAAGGCAGGCAATTTGAGAACTTGAAAATTGCCCCGAAAGCCAGACTTTTTCAACTTACAGACTACAACATGAATTTACTGTTTTTGTGTTATACTAAATATAAAAAATGGAGGGATAACAATGGGAAAAGCACTGACTTCTAAAGTTACATGGGTTGGCAAGGTAGATTGGGAATTAAAGAAGTTTCATGGGGACGAATATTCGACATGGAAAGGCTCATCGTATAACTCCTATCTTATAAAGGACGTGAAAAATGTACTGATTGAAACGGTCTGGAAGCCTTTTGACAAGGAGTTTGTCAGCAATCTGCAGAATGAAATCGATTTGAAAGAGATCGACTACATTATTGCAAACCATGCGGAGAGCGATCACAGCGGCGCGCTGCCGGAGCTTATGCGCTATATTCCCGATACGCCCATCTACTGCACGGCCAACGCCGTTAAATCGCTTAAAGGGCATTATCACCATGACTGGAATTTTATCACGGTAAAGACAGGGGATACACTTGAGCTGGGCAGTACAAAGCTGATTTTTGTGGAAGCGCCAATGCTGCATTGGCCGGACAGTATGTTCTGTTATCTTACGGGTGAGAATATACTGTTCTCCAATGATGCCTTCGGACAGCATTACGCCACCGAATCCTTGTACAATGACACGGTGGATACTGCCGAGCTTTACACCGAGGCCATAAAGTATTACGCCAATATACTGAATCCGTTTTCACCGCTGGTTATAAAAAAGATCAATGAGGTGTTAGGCTTAGGGCTGCCGGTGGATATGATCTGCCCAAGCCACGGAGTTATATGGAAGGAAGAGCCTGCGCAGATTATCCAAGCGTATCTGAAATGGGCGGCTTCTTACCAAGAGAATCAAATCAGCATCGTCTACGATACCATGTGGGGCGCAACGCGACGCATGGCAGAGGCCATTGCTGCGGGCATACGCAGTCAGGATATGAGTGTGACGGTGAAGCTTTTTAATGCGGCAAAAGAGGACAAGAATGATATTATCACGGAGATATTCCGCTCAAAAACGGTTCTCATCGGTTCGTCCACCATCAACCGCGGCATCCTGCATTCCATAGGAGGCCTGCTGGAGATGATAAAGGGACTCAAGTTTACAGGAAAGAGCGCGGCGGCATTCGGCAGCTATGGGTGGAGCGGAGAGTCTGTGGGACATATTTCTAAAGCGCTTGCGGACTCCGGTTTCCGTGTGCTTGACGACGGGATTAAAACTCTTTGGGTACCGGATGAAGCTGCCTTGTCCCAATGTGAAGCCTATGGGAAAACCATAGCGGAGGCTTGAATTTAGTTTACAAAAACAAAATAAGCAGTATAATAAGATTCAATTGAATGATATCTTCAGGGCAGGGTTAAATTCCCTACCGGTGGTAAAGCCCACTAGCCGCAAGGCATGATTCGGTGTAACTCCGAAGCCGACAGCATAGTCTGGATGAAAGAAGATAAAGGCCTCAGTGTTTCTGTGTGTATGTGAATCTGCTCTGGAATAATGTTTTATTCCAGAGCTTTTTATTGTAATATAATTGCTTACTATCGACTTGGGATGTCTTATATACCCTGAACGAGATATTATCTCGTTTAGCTTTTTGTTGCTCACCGGAAACCACTTGTTAAGCAAGTGAAAGAAGAGAGACTTAAAGAGGAAGATAAGTTTTTTCTATCGGGAAAAATGGTACAATATTATAAGAGGTTTATGGAGGTACTTATGTCAAAAATAGATAACGGTCTTACAGCATGGGAAACCAATGCAACTTTTTGGGACGAGAGAATGGGGGATGACTCTAATGATTTTCATCGTAATTTGGTCAGACCTTATACAGAAGAGCTGCTTGATATTTGCCAGGGGGAGCTGGTATTGGACATTGCCTGTGGAAACGGGAATTTTTCCGAAAGGTTGGCTGAATGCGGTGCGAAAGTGGTTGCCTTTGACTATAGCGCCAAAATGATTGAGCTGGCGAAAAAACGCCGGGCAGATGTGCTGGATAGGGTGAATTTTTATGTATGTGACGCAACTAATTATGATGAACTTTTAGCACTCGGGCAAGATAAACTTTTTGATAAGGCTGTTGCGAACATGGCAATTATGGATATTTCAGATATTAATCCACTATTTAAAGCAGTACATTTGATGATGAGAACCGGAGGCTCATTTGTTTTTGCAACGCACCATCCCTGTTTTACCTACCCAAATAATAATTACTTCACAAGTCAAATATATCAGGGAGAGGCAATTGCAGGGCAACCAGTCTTACAGAATTATTACCACCGTTCTATTCAGGAAATACTGAACACCGCATTTTTATATAATTTTGTTTTAAGCGGATTTTACGAAGTTCCTTTTCCCGGGCAAGAAATACCTATTATCATGATTGTGAGGTTAGACAAAAAATAAGCAATTTCATGAATTGGAAAATTTCATTTCACTTACCGGTCGGTATAGTTTAATCAAACCGTAGAAATATCTTTCCATCATTAACCTTGACAAAAACAAAATAAGCAGTATAATAAAAGCAATTGAATAATATCTTCAGGGCAGGGTTAAATTCCCTACCGGTGGTAAAGCCCACGAGCCGTAAGGCATGATTCGGTGCAACTCCGAAGCCGACAGTATAGTCTGGATGAAAGAAGATGAAAGCCGCAGTGTTTCTGTGTGTATGTGAATCTGCTCTGGAATAATGTTTTATTCCGGAGTTTTTTATTTGTAATATATGCTGCTTACTCACACTTGCGACGCCTTATATGCCCTGAACGGTTTTGTTCAGGGCATTTTTTAGGAGGTGCTGCATGACTGATATAGAATATATGAAGCTTGCTATAAAGCTTGCAAAGAAGGGCTGCGGATGGGTAAATCCCAATCCCATGGTGGGCGCGGTTATTGTAAAAGACGGTAATGTCATTGGAAAGGGTTATCATCAGAAATACGGAGAGCTCCATGCTGAACGGAATGCCTTCGCAAGCTGCAAAACATCTCCGTCAGGCGCAACCATTTATGTGACACTGGAGCCTTGCTGTCATTATGGCAAAACACCGCCTTGTACCGATGCTATCCTAAATAGCGGTATCCGTCGTGTAGTAATTGGCTCTTGTGACCCTAATCCTTTGGTGGCAGGTAAAGGCATTAAGCTGTTACGTTCCCGGGGAATTGAAGTAACAGAGGGTATTCTAAAGGACGAATGTGATACGCTCAACGAGAGCTTCTTTCACTATATCCAGAGCAAAACGCCCTACGTGATAATGAAGTACGCCATGACCCTGGACGGAAAAATTGCAACACGTACCGGCAAGTCTCAATGGATTACCGGCGAAAGGGCGCGGCAGCGCGTTCATGAGGACCGGCACCGCTATTCTGCCATAATGGTGGGAATCGGCACTGTCCTTTTAGATGATCCAATGCTGACCTGCCGGCTTGATAACAACAGAAATCCCCTGCGTATTGTGTGCGATACCAGACTCAGAATGCCGCTAGCTTCAAGGCTTGTTACTTCGGCAAAGAGTATCGGTACGCTTATTGCTACGGCGGTGCCGGATCAAGAAAAACACCAGCCTTACTTAGAAGCAGGCTGCGATATTATGGTACTCCCTTTAAAAGACGGGCATATTGACCTTAATTGCTTGATGATAAGGCTGGGTGAGAGAAAAATTGACAGCATTCTTTTAGAAGGCGGCAGTACGCTGAACTGGTCTGCGCTTAAAAGCGGAATCGTCAACAAGGTACAGGCATATATTGCCCCTAAAATGTTTGGGGGAAGCGGACAAACCCCGGTATCAGGCTTGGGAGTGGATTGCCCTGATGAGGCTTTCAAATTGAGCAAACCAACTGTTATACGGGTAGGCGAGGATATTTTATTGGAAAGCGAGGTGATAGGGTGTTCACAGGAATCATAGAAGAAATCGGAAAAATGGAAAGTATACGAAAAGGTGCTCAGTCTTTTGTTATCTCAGTTCAGGCAAAGAAAATAATGGAGGATGTCCGCATTGGAGACAGTATCGCTGTCAACGGTGTCTGCCTCACAGTCACATCCTTTTCTCCAAGGGGCTTTACTGCCGACGTGATGCACGAAACCTTAAACCGTTCTTCTCTCGGAAACTTGCGCAGGGGAAGTTTGGTCAATCTGGAACGGGCCATGTCCATAAACGGCAGATTCGGCGGGCATATTGTCACAGGTCATATCGATGGTACCGGAACGGTTTCTGCCATTGAGAAAGATGATATCGCTATTTTGTACACTATAAAAACCAGCTCCAAAATTCTGCGGTATATAATTGAAAAAGGTTCGATTGCTATCGATGGAATCAGCCTGACGGTGGCTAAAGTATATAAGGACAGTTTCAGTGTTTCTGTCATACCACATACGGCGGTAATGACAATTTTATCCGATAAGCATATTGGAGATACAGTCAATCTGGAGAACGACTGTATTGGCAAATACGTTGAACGGCTGATGGAAGCCCAGCCGTTAAAAAACAATATTACAGCTGACTTTCTTGCGAAATGCGGCTTTTAGGAGGAATCAAAATGTTTCAATTTAACACCATAGAGGAAGCACTGGAAGATCTTCGTCAAGGGAAAATCATCCTGGTTACAGACGATGAAGACAGGGAAAACGAAGGAGATTTTATTTGCGCCGCCCAGTTTGCCACTACTGAAAATGTGAATTTTATGGCCGTACATGGCAAGGGTCTTATTTGTATGCCAATGAGCACAGAGCTTTGTAAAAAGTTGAAATTTCCTCAGATGGTCTCTGATAACAGTGACAATCATGAAACGGCATTTACTGTTTCTATAGATCATGCTAACACTACTACTGGTATTTCGGCGGCAGAGCGCAGCCTCACCGCTATGAAATGCGTGGAAGGCGATGCAAAACCCGAGGATTTCCGTCGCCCCGGTCACATGTTCCCTTTGATGGCAAAGAAAAACGGAGTGTTGGAGAGAAACGGACATACCGAGGCCACAGTGGATCTGATGAGACTGGCCGGCTTAAAGGAATGCGGTCTGTGCTGCGAGATCATGGGGGAGGACGGAACCATGATGCGTACACCAGAATTAATAGCACTGGCGCAGCAATGGAATATGAAATTTATTACAATTAAAGCCTTACAGGAATACAGGAAAAGAAATGGCAAGCTAGTAGAGCAGATTACCTGTGCCGATCTTCCGACGAAATACGGTGATTTCAAGGTTTATGGATACATCAGTAAGCTCAATGGCGAGCATCATGTGGCGTTGGTCAAAGGTGAGATCGGCGACGGTCAAAATCTTTTGTGCCGCGTTCATTCCGAGTGCCTTACCGGTGATGCTTTCGGCTCCGTCCGCTGTGACTGCGGTCAGCAGTTCGCGGCAGCAATGACACAAATTGAGGATGAAGGTCGGGGGGTCTTACTGTATATGCGCCAGGAAGGCCGCGGTATTGGATTGATTAATAAATTGCGTGCCTATAAGCTTCAGGATCAGGGAATGGATACTTTGGAGGCTAATCTTGCCCTTGGTTTTGAGGGAGATATGAGGGAGTACTTTATCGGTGCTCAGATTCTGCGTGATCTTGGAGTAAAAACATTGCGCCTGCTCACCAACAACCCGGATAAAATCTATCAGCTTTCAGGTTTTGGCATGGAGATTACAGAGAGGATTCCCATACAGATGGATGCTACTACACAGGATCTATTTTATCTTAAGACCAAGCAGGAAAAAATGGGCCATATTTTGGACTATTAATATAAAATTGGAGGAGATGTTGAAATGAGAACCTTTGAAGGAAAACTCGTATCCAGGAATATTAAAATCGGCATTGTTGCCGCACGTTTCAATGAATTTATAACAGCTAAACTGATAAGCGGTGCCTTAGACGGACTGAAGCGCCATGAGGTCAATGAGAACAGCATAGACATTGCGTGGGTTCCCGGAGCCTTTGAAATTCCGCTGATCGCATCTAAAATGGCGAAAAGCGGGAAATACGACGCTGTTATATGCCTTGGTGCGGTCATCCGCGGCAGCACAACCCACTATGATTATGTATGCAGTGAGGTGTCCAAGGGCATTGCCAGTGTATCTTTAAACAGCAATATTCCCGTTATGTTTGGAGTGCTGACCACGGAAAATATAGAACAGGCCATTGAGCGGGCAGGCAGCAAGGCGGGCAATAAGGGCTTTGACTGCGCTGTTGGAGCCATTGAAATGGTCAATCTGATTCGTGAAATCGAAGCGTAATACGGCTGGTTTTTAATTTTATATGCCTAGGATTTACGGTTGATACTTGTATAAATGATTAAGTGAGGCAGAACACAGCAGCCATTAATGCTATTATTATGACATGGAAGTGTTCCGCTTTTACCAAAAACGGAGCTTAGATGTGGCAAGGTTTTATCGTAATGCATTGGACATTTCGAGAAAAATGAAACCGGAGATTCCATTATCAGGAGACAATAACAGTCCCCTCAGACATGAAATTGAATTTGAAATGAATTTGGCAGATGATATTTAAAGGCTGACCGTTATATTGTAACGGGCAGATCAGAGAAGGGAAAAATCCGGATTGAGAATCCGGATTTTTATAATATGATACAGATTAAACCGCCGCCGCCTTCATTGACTATTTTCTGTACGGTCCTCTGGAGCTTTGACTGTACGTCTTCAGGCATCTTAAAGAGCTTGCTCTGTAATCCTTCCTTGACTAATTCTTCTAAAGTCTTGCCGAACATATTTGACTGCCATAATTTTGCCGGATCGCTTTCAAACTGCTCAAGCAGTGATTTAACCAAATCTTCACCTTGCTTTTCCGTCCCTACAACAGGGGACACTTCAGTTTCAATGTCAGCCCTAATCATATGAAGAGAAGGAGCGGATGCCCTAAGCTTGACGCCGAATTTTCCTCCCTGTTTGACAATTTCAGGCTCTTCTAATTTAAGCTCATCCATTTGAGGAGGAACTAACCCGTATCCGGTTTCGCGAACATCTTTTAAGGCATCTGCAATCCTGTCATATTCATGCTTTGCAATTGAAAGATCCTTCATAAGTCCTAAGAGGTGCCGTTCACCGTCTATCTTATAACCGCAAAATTCTCCCAATACCTGGTAGAAAAGGCCGTCCTTGGTCCTGATATTGACATCGGCAATACCTTCACCGGGCTTTAAATCCTGTATTTCAACATCACCGATAAAATCATATTCATTGAACTTTTCGATGACAGGCTTAATATCCCTCAGCTTATATAAATCCTTTGCAGCAAATTTAACTGAATCAAGGAAATCTCTTTTGAGCCAGTGGTCCATTTCAAGCACATCAACCCAGTCGGGCAGGTCGATGTTGATTTCCTTAATGGGGAATTCAAACAAAACATTTTCCAGAAGATTATCGATATCTTCTACTCTCATCTGCATGACATCAACAGCCTGAACAGGAATATCATACTTCTCTTCAAGGCTCTTTTTTAAGGTTATGGTATCGGGGTTATCAGGATGCATGGAATTCAGTATCATGACAAATGGCTTATTTAAATATTTAAGCTCTTTTATAACCCTTTCTTCGGCGTCTAAGTAATTTTCTCTGGGGATATCCGTTATTGAACCATCGGTTGTAACCACAATTCCTATGGTGGAGTGGTCATTTATAACCTTTCTGGTTCCAAGCTCCGCTGCCTGCTCAAAGGGTATCTGGTAGTCAAACCAGGGGGTGGTGACCATTCTTGGGGCACTTCCCTCCAAGTATCCCAATGCATCCTTGACAAGATATCCAACGCAGTCCACCATTCTTATTTTAAGCTTTGCATTGTCTTTAATCTTTATTTCAACTGCCTCATTGGGTACAAATTTAGGCTCTGTAGTCATTATTGTCCTGCCTGCTGCACTTTGAGGAAGTTCATCTTTGGCTCTTTCCTTTTTATAATTATTATCTATGTTGGGTATTACTAAAAGGTCCATGAATCTTTTAATAAATGTAGACTTGCCTGTCCTTACAGGACCTACGACCCCCACGTATATGTCACCTTGAGTTCTTACTGCAATGTCCTTATATAAATCAAATTCTTCCATTTTTCCCCTCCTTTATAAAGATACATATAATATTAACAGTATATATATATGAGGGGTTGTTTATATTATTACAAAAAAGAAATTGAATAAAATCAAAATTTTAAGCATGTAAAATTTTATAAGGAGCCATCTGAATTACCTTTGAATTTCTTCAAAATTAAATATAAATTGATATGCAGGAATATGTTTTTTCATGTAGAAATATATAGGAAACATGGTGGATTTCTTTGTTTTTAAGATTTTGTCCAATGACTAAATGATGAGCTACATTTAATAGGGGGAAATTTTATTATGGCAGATGGATTTGTAAATAAAATACTTAATATATTCGGACTGGGTAATGAAGAGGATTTAACCCGGGAAATTGATAATGAATTAGCCGAGAATAAAATACATATTATTTCAAAACCTAATATGGGCATTGTGCCGGATGCGAGAGAGATTGACATCACAAATATTGAGATAATGAAGATTCATGATTTTGATGAAATCAAAAATGTTATAAATCAATTGAAGAAAAGAAAAATCGTCATTGTTAATTTAAAGGATGTGAATGTTGCAGCAGCTCAGCGCTGCGTGGATTTTGCATGCGGTGCAATAGAAGCGGTAGGCGGGGATATAAAAGAAATATCTCATATGATTTTGCTCCTTACTCCAGATGATGTATATGTTTCTTCAGAGCTTAAAAATGAGCTTTCTAGGCAGGGATTTTTTTAAAAAAATGAAGGAAAATACAGGTTTGTGGAGAATTAATATAATGTAATTTATGGCTATTTTATTATAATTATGTACTGTTGCTATTTTCATGAAACCTAAGTTTGCATATTTTATAGGAGGTTTGGTTTTAATGACTATAAGTGAGAATTTATTCTCCATAAAGAAAAGGATTGACAGTGCATTACTAAGAGCCGGACGTAAAGGGGAAGACGTTAAATTAATAGCTGTTACAAAGACTATGAGCGTCGATAAGATCAGCGAAACTCTAAGTTGCGGGGTACATGTTTTCGGAGAAAACAAGGTACAGGAACTGGTAGACAAATACCCTAAACTTGCAGGAGAAATAGAATGGCATCTTATTGGCCATTTGCAAACCAATAAGGTCAAATATATAGCCGACAAGGTTTCCATGATTCATTCTGTTGACAGCGTCAAGTTGGCCCAGGAAATTGACAAGCGATTTGGTGCTATAAAAAAAGTCATAGATATCCTTGTTGAGGTTAATATAGACAGGGAAGAAAGCAAGCATGGAGTTGACCCGAATAGTGTAATGGAGTTTATAAATTCTATAAATACATATGAAAATCTTAAAATCTGCGGACTTATGACTGTTGCACCTATGGCTGAAAACCCGGAAGATGCAAGAATATATTTTAAGAGGATGAAAGAGATTTTCGAAGATATAAAGAAAAGTAACATAGATAATATTGACATGAAGTACCTTTCAATGGGAATGACAAATGATTTTGAGACAGCAATTGAAGAAGGTGCTAACATTATAAGGATCGGATCGGGGATTTTTGGACCGAGAAATTATTAATATCAGGGAGGATAAAATATGGGAAACAATTTTATTAATAAAGTATTGGATGTTTTCGGGATGGGTGATGAAATAGAAAGAATTGATGAAGAAGAAATCAATTCTGCCGAAAGCGAACAGTTAGAGGTTATTTCAAACAATAAAAGAGGAAAAGTAGTAAGCATTCACTCTACTTCAAATGCAAAGGTTGTTATCGTACAGCCCACACAATATGAAGAAATTACAAATATATGCGACTGTCTCAAAAACAGAAAGATAGTACTGGCAAACTTGCAAAAGCTGGACCCAAAACTTGCCCAGAGATTTGTCGATTTTGCCAGCGGTGCGGCCTATGCATTAGATGGCAGTATTCAGGAAATATCGCCTGGAATATTGCTTTTAACTCCTAATAATGTAGATGTTTCTTCAGATTTCAAGGAAGAACTATCAGCAAAAAATATATTTTCCTGGGCGGACAGGTGATCATTTGATTGAATAAAAAAGACGAGATATTGAACAGCATAAAAAGCGGCGAAGATAAAATTCTTGCCGTAAAGATAATAGATAATATCGAGCAGGTTCAAAGATATTTCGAACCACGGTTTACAGACTTTTTAGATCCTGCGCAAGTCATGAAGGCTTCGGCAATAATTAAAAAAATAGGACATGTTAATTATGAGATAACCGGCGGGATAGCAAATTCAGAGAGAAGTATGTTGGTTATTTACCCCGGGGGTATGGATTTTCAATACATAAAATTGCCTATCAGTGCTTTATACTTTAGGGGCAACACAAAGTTTGAAAAGCTTGAACACAGGGATATATTGGGAGCTTTAATGAGTCTGGGCATAAAAAGGGACAAGATAGGCGATATCATTTTAAGCGAAGACCTCAATTATATTTTAGTTTCAGAGGACATAAGCAATTATATTAAAATAAATCTCACAAAGATAAAGCATGTGGGAGTGTCAGCAGAATATGCCGACTTGAAAAACGTTCCTCAAAGGGAACAGAATTTTAAAGTGATAGCTGCAAATGTGGCATCATTGAGATTGGATGCAGTGCTTAGCGCCGGTTTCGGCGAATCAAGAAGCAGCATTGCAAAGGAAATTGTGTCTCAGAAAGTAAAGGTTAACTTCGAGGAGGTAACAGACTTAAACCGTTTGATAAAGACAGGAGATGTAATTTCTCTCAAGGGAAGAGGCCGTATCGTATTAGAGAGAATAGGCAGCAAAACCAAAAAGGACAGGATAAATATTATAATAAAAAAAATAATTTAATACGGAGGTGCAATCTATGGGTATAACCCCAATGGAAATAAATAATAAAGAGTTTAAGCGCTCATTCCGCGGATATGATATTGATGAGGTGGATGATTTTCTTGAGCAGGTGGTAGATGATTATGAAAAGCTGTATAAAGAAAACACTGCATTAAGAGAAAAGATTAATTCATTATCTGAAAAACTAGAGCATTATACAAAAATCGAAGCTACGCTGCAAAATACATTGGTTCTTGCCCAGGGTGCAGCCGATCAGGCCAAGAATAATTCGCAAAAAGAGGCGGAACTGATTATAAAAAATTCAAATGATACAGCTCAAAAGATAATCGATCAGGCTCATACAGAGGTTGTGAGGATTAACGGAGAATATGAAAGAATCAAGCAGGAATTCCAGCTCTTTAAATCAAGATATAAGACCTTCATACAGACTCAGCTGGATTTGCTAAGCGACATAGATACGTTAGGGAATGATACAAAAAGCATGGCAGCCAGCGAATTATCAAGCAAGAGCAATGATTTGCACAATGTACTTAACGAATATTCAATGAAATTGGCTGATGGAGAATTAAGCGCTGTTGCTTCCGAGGAAGAAGAGACAGCAGGCAGCATTGAAGAAGCTGTTGAATTAGCAGCAAAATTAAGTGGAACAAGCTCCAGCTTCGATGATTTCGACGATAACGATTGATGGTACATATTAAAAAATTCGCCCATAGGGCGTTTTTTTCTTTTAAATCACAGATAAATGTTATACTATAAATATTAAACAATGAAATTATTACTTTGTGAAAAGTCCAGCGGTAATATGTCAATATCCAACTGGAAATAAATTTTGAAATATTAGCGATATTTGACTGTTTTTGATTATAAAAAGATGCAGTTAATAGACCTACCAAATTCAGTTGTAAAATATGGTAGGATATGGAATGCCAACTGGGAATTATTTATCCAAGCACCTGATTTACAGACTCTGTAACCGTTTTAGGGAGACGGTACGAGCTTCTTGCTGCCTTTTGAACAGCGGCAGCAATTTCATCGGGGTTTTGAAAATGGCCTTTACCTTTTTCGTTGATGAATTCAGCTAACTCTTCAACCGGCATATAAGCAATCTCATCCACCGAGAGGAATTCTTCGATGAGACTGCTTGAAGTAGCTCCAAACTTGTTTGAGAAAATCTTCTCTTGGGCAAGAGAAGAGAATTTCAAAAACAGGTTATTGAGGAACCAGTTTTTCTCCCTTGCAAGGTTCTGCGCAGTGTGGAATCTTGCCCTCGTAAGCTTTTGAAGGGCTTTGTATCTATCATCCATATAGACATCCTTGTTTATTCGACCGAATCTTAGATGTTCAGCAATAATCCATGCATCTATATCGTCGGTTTTAGGAAGGTCAGGGTAAAACATTTTAAACTTGTTTACCTGAGTTGGATTAAGTACATGTATCTTGGTATTGAATCTATTAACAGAGGTATCTTGTTTTAGGAAGTAAACAAGAGGATCACCATAGACAGAAGTAGATTCAAGGCCAATGACAAGGGAATCAAAGTTGCTCTTTTCCATAATCCCGGTAACCTTTTGAGAGAGGGTTTTGGCACCTGGGACGGAATTAGGGACAACAAATTTAGAAAGACTGGTTCCATCAGGATGGAGGATACGGACTTTGTTGTCATTAAGGCTGACATCAATACCAACCAGTAATGAATTTGACAATTGATACACCTCCTTCTTGATATAGATTTTTTAGCTATTGAACTTAACTAATGCCCGTGGTACCTGATGCATCAACATCCTCGCAATTAGAATACACCTCTAAAAACTTCATGCACAACTCCTTGAACTGCCATACAGGAGGAAGGTTTTAGAGCAAACACCCAGCGGTCCAAAGCTAACATCAGGCCAGGGGAACTGACTTTAATAGAAGAGATCAAAAGATCCAACAGGAGTTGAACAAGAACCATCCTCAATAGCCTGAAAATATTGTCACACGAGCATTAGTTAAGTTCAATAGCACATATTAAGTTTTCAAAGAACATGGAGCGTGCTTCTAAAGTGTTTTAAAGAGAATCTATTTCCAGTTAATTTATATTGAAAAGTCAACTTGATGTAAGGTTTGTAACTGGAAATTATTAAACTTAAACCTTACAAAACTAATTATACGAGGTGTTGTGATTATGAAGGAAATAATAGCCGGATTCGGCTCCAAAAAATATGAGATTTATATTGGAAATAATTATGACAGTATGAACACATATCTTGATGAACATAAAATTAATGAGAAGATTTTAATTGTTTCAGATCTTAATGTGGGCAATATATATGAAGAAGAATTGTTAAAAAGAATTAAGGCCAAGCAAGTGATTACCTATCATATGGGCATAGGTGAAAGCTATAAGACCATAGAAACAATGCAGCAAATATATGATGTATTAAGACGAAACAATTTCAACAGGGCTTCTGCAATTATCGCCTTAGGAGGCGGAGTGGTAGGCGATACGGCAGGCTTTACTGCGGCAACATTTATGAGGGGAATGAAATTCGTACAGGTTCCAACAACAGTAATAGCTGCCGTGGACAGCAGTGTAGGCGGAAAAACAGGGGTAAATTATAAAAATGTGAAAAATATGGTTGGGTCTTTTTATCATCCGGATTTTGTATATATTAATACATCGACATTAAGGACTCTGGACAAAAGACAGGTTGTTGCGGGTATAGCTGAAATAATTAAATACGCTGTGTTGTATGATGCAAGCTTTTTTAATTATTTATGTGAAAATACAACAGGCCTTTTGAACTTGGAAAGCGACAAACTCAATTATGCCGTAAGAAAATGCATAATGTTTAAAATAGATGCCGTATTCGGCGATGAATATGATAACGGAAAAAGGCAGCTGTTAAATTTCGGTCATACCATCGGGCATGTTGTGGAGAGTATGTCGGATTATTCCTTATTCCATGGAGAGGCTGTTGCTATAGGAATGATGTTTGAATGCATATTGTCAAATGTATGTAATATGTTAAGGACTGATGAGCTGGAAAAGGTATTGAATTTAATAAATAGATTCGGTCTTAACAGAAATTTTGATTTTACTGATATGAACAGAGTTTATGAACTTTTACAGCATGATAAAAAAGCCGAAAGAGGAAATATTAAATTTATACTGCCTGATAGAATAGGAAATTGTGTTATTACATCGGATATAAAAGAAGATAAAATAAATAAAGCATTTGCCCTTTTAAAGGAATACTGGAATAAGACAATTTAAATCGTTTCTTTTATGATCATAGGTTGGTGAAGTTATGAAAATCATTACAGATGTATCAAAGAAAAAAACAATTCGCGTGGGAAATGTTGAAATAGGAGGCAATAAACCAATAATTATTGCAGGACCCTGCTCCGTTGAAGATGAAGAACAGGTATTAAAAATTGCTTTGGAAGTTAAAAATCAAGATGCATCAATTTTAAGGGGTGGAGCCTACAAGCCAAGGACATCCCCATATACCTTTCAGGGCTTAGGCGAGGAAGGCCTTAAATATTTAAAGAATGCCGGCATAAAAGCCGGTCTTTTAACGGTATCGGAGCTTTTGGATATAAGGGATATTGATATTGTGGAGGGCTATGTTGATATAATTCAGATAGGCTCCAGAAATATGTACAACTATCCTCTTTTAAAGGAAGTGGGAAGGTTAAATAAACCCGTTATATTAAAAAGAGGTCTGTCAGCTTCCATTGAAGAATGGATGAACGCCGCAGAATATATAGCATCAAACGGGAATTTGAATATAATACTCTGCGAGAGAGGAATAAGAACCTTTGAAACCTACACTAGAAACACTCTGGATTTATCAGCAGTACCAATTATAAAGGGAATAAGCTGCCTGCCCATAATAGTAGACCCCAGCCACGGAACAGGCAGAAGAGAGCTTATTATCCCTATGTCCATGGCAGCTATAGCCGCCGGTGCTGACGGCGTAATGGTGGAGGTTCATTACAATCCTGAGGAAGCGTTGTCAGATGGTGAACAGTCCCTTAATTTTGATGAGTTTGCAAGGCTTTGTCAAAGGATAAATGACTTTACATCATTTTTCAGCAAATAGTAAGTTCGAATAAAATACTCTCCGCTCCATGTCTAAAATTCATCATAAATGGATAAATTATTTTGTGAGACAGTAAACAGATATGGAGGGGTCAGTATGGACAAAAATAAATTACAGTATTTCGAAGACAGATTGAGGGAAGAAAAAGAAAAGGAAGACCTCATAATTCATAAATTGAATGATGACATGGGATTGGACAGTTCGCTAAAAGACCAGACTTCCGAATTATCTTCCTATGACAATCATCCTGCGGATATCGCAAGTGAAACCTTTGAAATAGAAAAAAACAGAGCTTTAAAGGCAAATGAAGTAACCCATATGAGAATGATTGATAATGCCCTGGAGAAAATTAAAAACGGTACTTATGGTGTTTGCGAAAAATGCAAAAATAATATAGATGAAGAAAGATTGGATGCCATACCCTATACAAATTTATGCATACATTGTGAGAGAGAAACTGAACCAAATTACAAAACCTACTGGCAGGATAGGCCGATTGAAGAAACCGTCATGGAGTATCCTTTTTATGATGACGATATTGACAGTGAGGATTATACTGGCTATGACGGGGAAGACGTGTGGCAGGAGCTGGAAAGCTATAATTCCGTAAACTATATGCTGTGGGATGATGATGAAGACGAGGATGATCAGGGTATAGTCGAAGAAATAGACAGAATAAGCAATGCACAATATAAAAGACAGCTTCCGGATTAATACGGAAGCTTTTCTGTATTGGATTAATATTGTATAATATTAAAGCATAATATAATGAATCCTTGTTGGATTCATTACGACATGAATTTTACTACGTAAAATTTCATGATATAAAATTTCAAAAGCTAACGGTTAGTTTTAAGAGGTGTTATAGATGGGACAAAAAAAGCTTATCGCTGATACAAGTGGCATAAGAATAGATTTATACCTTTCTAAAAGTATGGAAGATGTGACAAGGTCATATATACAAAAGCTTATTGAAGATAAAAAAGTCCTTGTAAACCAAAAAACTGTCAAATCAAATTATAAAATCAATGAAAATGATATAATAGAAGTTGACATCCCCCAGCCGGTGGAATTAAAAATCGAAGCTCAGGAAATAGATTTGGATATATTATATGAAGATGATGATTTAATTGTAATAAACAAGCCCCAGGGAATGGTTGTACATCCGGCTCCAGGCAATTATTCCGGTACGCTGGTTAACGCTTTATTGAAAAAATGCACCAACTTATCGGGTATTAACGGGGTATTGCGCCCGGGGATTGTTCACAGGATTGACAAGGATACCAGTGGAGTGCTATTGGCTGCCAAAAACGATTTAGCACATAAAAGTCTGGCGGCACAGATTAAAGATCATACAGTTAACAGAAGGTATATAGCCATGGTAGAGGGGGTCATTAAGAATGACAGCGGAATCATTGAAGGCTCCATAGGAAGGCATGCCAGGGACAGAAAAAAGATGGATGTGATTAAAGGCGGAAAGCCTGCCATAACCCATTTTAAGGTATTGGATAGATATAATGGCTATACTTTAATAGAAGCAAAATTGGAAACGGGAAGGACCCATCAGATAAGGGTCCATATGTCTCATATAGGCTATCCGGTGGTAGGTGATCCGGTATACGGATATAAAAATCAGAAGTTCAATCTTAAAGGACAGGCACTCCATGCGTACATCTTAGGCTTTAATCACCCAAGGTCAGGAGTATATATGGAATTTGCCGCTCCGCTGCCGGAGTATTTCAATGAACTTATAGAGAAGATTAAAATGAAATAGATTTTTTTATACTTATTTGATTTTATTTAGAGGAGGCGGGAAGATGATTGAAAAGGCCCAGATAATGGATGAAAAAGGTATATCGAGAGCGCTTATAAGGGTAGCCCATGAAATAATAGAAAAAAATAAGGGCGTCAATGATGTTGTATTCATAGGAATTAAAAGGAGGGGAGTGCCTCTTGCAAAGAAAATTGCAGAGGAAATTTATAAGATAGAAAATATAAAGCTTAAAGTAGGTATTCTTGATATTGCTCTTTACAGGGACGATTTAAGCACCTTCAATGAGCAGCCGGTAATCAACAGCACAAATATAGATTTTGACATTAAGGATAAAACAGTAATTTTAGTTGATGACGTGTTATACACCGGAAGGACTGTAAGAGCCGCCTTAGATGCCATAATAGATTTAGGCAGGCCAAAAGCCATACAGCTTGCCATACTTATTGACAGAGGCCATAGGGAGCTTCCCATAAGGGCTGATTATGTAGGCAAAAACGTTCCAACATCCAAAAATGAAATAGTGAGCGTCAGCATAGATGAAATAGACGGTGTAAATAAAGTGGTTATAAATGAAGTAGAATAGCTGTCGGTACGGTTCTCAACTGTTTATCACCGGGGCTGTCGCATTTGAAACACTGCATTTACTGTGCTCGAGTTCTGCAAGCTCTAAGGTTCTCCGCCTTGAAAATACAAGAATTTTTAAACTTCATTCGTTCAAACAATCTAAAATTCTAAGTATTTTTTGCGGCAGAGTCACCAAGAGCTTTAGAAAGAACTCTCACAAATGCTCATTTACGTTGTTTCAAATGCGGCAGCCCCGAATTATAGTTGAGATTTTTACTCAGCTTTTTTTATAGAATTAATCAATTCTTCATCAGGAGTTACATATATGGTTTTATTTGTGTAATATATTACCATGCCCGGCTTGGATCCCGAAGGCTTTTTAACGTTTTTTCTTTCGGTATAGTCAACGGGTACGTTGGAGGAATTCTTAGCCTTGCTGAAATAAGCGGCAAGGGCGGCGGCTTCTATAATAGATTTATCGGAAATATTTTTACTGCCGGTCTTTATGATTACATGGGATCCGGGGATGTTTTTTGTATGCATCCATATATCATTATTATCAGCAAGCTTGGTGGTTAAGTAATCGTTTTGCATATTGTTTTTTCCTACATATATATCTGTACCGTCAGAGGATATATAGTGAAGGGGTTTTGACTGCTTCGTTTTTTTTGAAGCATTTTTTCTATGCTTTTTAATATATCCCATTGAAACAAGCTCTGCCCTTATTTCTTCTATTTCATCATCCTCAGTGCAGTTTTCTATGTTTATAAGCTGGTTTTCAAGGTACTCAATCTCTATTAAATTTTCTTCTTTTTGCTTTTCCACCATTACCTGGGCTGTCTTTTCCTTATTATATTTCTTATAATAGCTTTGAGCGTTCTCGGATGGTGTAAGGGTCATATCCAAGGGTATTTCGATATTTGAACCATCCTCGGAGAAGAAATTCACAACATCGGCTTTGGAATCGCCTTTTTTGATGGTATACATATTTGCCATGATAAGGTCGCCGTATAACTTCCACTTATCCTTTTCCTTACATTCAATTAGCTTTTCCTCCTGTATGGCCAGCTTTTTATGGCATCTTTCCAAGTTGGAGTTTACTAGCTTTGTGATGTCCGAGGACTTTTGCCTCATTCGGTCAGACCTGTCCTTGTCATAATAAAACTGATCTATTAAGAAGGATATGCCGGGATTTTCAACATGCTTGAAACCCTTTAAATGCTCCAATACAAATGAGTAGAAATCATATACAGCAGAGCCGGAATAATATATAGCCGGAGTAAAGCTTAAGCTTACTACTTTATTTATAAATTGAGCCGTTGAATTTATCAATCTTTCCTTTGAACCTTCATCAAGGCTACCCATGGATAAACCATCATCTATTTGGGCATTATGGCATATTTCCCTTGATGATAAGATGCTGAAGCCGTTTATGGAATTTGATATAAATTTAGATATCTTAACTGTATCGGAAGCGTTGCCGATTCTATCTTTGAAGTCATCCCTGTCAAACATGAGGGGCTCAAGCTTATCCTGCATGGGAGGATATTTATATTGAATTCCCGGCAGGACCTGCCTGAAGCTGCTTACATCAGGAGTAATCCGCTTTATGCTGTCTATTACCTGATTTTTATCGTTGATTAATATTATATTGCTGTGCCTGCCCATGATTTCGCATATAATTGTTTTGACAGACAGGCTGCCCAATTCATCATAAGATTCTATATGTATTTTTATTATCCTGTCAAGATTATACTGTTCAATATCCTTTATTCTTCCTCCGGACAGGTGCTTTCTTAACACCATGCAGAACAATGGAGCATTTATTGGACTTTGCTTATTAACGTCTGTAAGGTGTACTTTAGGATAATTCGGGCTGGAGGATAATAAAAGCCGATGATTTTCACCGCCATTCCTTACATATATATTTACTTCATCTACTTCAGGCTGGGTTATTTTTTCCACCCTTCCGCCTGCAAGCTTATTCTTTAATTCGCTGACAATATTTCTAACTACTACACCGTCTATTGGCATAAAAAAACCTCCAAAACAAAATTGACATAACACATTTATTTTGCGTATGTTATAATTATTTCAAATGGCAGGGCCATTTGAAATAATTTCACATGAATTTCACGGTAAAATTCATGACATAATGAAATATAAATTCAATGGCAATATATAAATGTAAGCCTTTATTTGAAAATCTATATATTAAATAATATATCTAATTATATCTGAATTAAAGGGGTGATACCATGCTGTTTACAAAAATGCATGGGCTGGGCAACGATTTTATAGTAATTGAAGACAATGGAATGGATGATAATGATTATTCCACTTTAGCAAGCAAATTATGCCATCGCCATTTTGGGATAGGTGCAGATGGAATTCTTGTTGTAAAAAAATCCGAAATTGCTGACAGCAAAATGCTTATATTCAATTCCGACGGCTCACAGGCTGAGATGTGCGGAAACGGATTAAGATGCTATGCAAAGTATCTTTACGATAATAATGTAGTAAGAAAAAATCCTATGACAATAGATACCTTGGATGGTGTAAAGAAAGTTTTGATAGAGGAAAAAAACAATGAAGCCAATAAAGTACAAATCAACATGGGAAAGCCTATACTAGAGCCTTCTGTGATACCGGCAAATTTTACCGAAAATATCATAAATACAAAGATTACGGCAGATGGGGAGGAATTTCAAATAACCTCAATGCTTATGGGAGTGCCTCATACGATAGTATTTGTTGAGGATTTTGACAATACGGATTTTGAAGGAATAGGGAAAAGGATTGAGAATTCAAGCTATTTCCCTAAAAAGACCAACGTTAATTTTGTAAAGGTTATGAATGGAAAGGAATTCAAAATAAGAACATGGGAGCGAGGGGCAGGACTTACATTGGCCTGCGGCACCGGAGCCTGTGCGGCGTTGGTTGCCTGTGCATTAAACAATAAAACGGGAAAGGAAGCTTTGGCACACCTGGCCGGCGGTGATTTGCACATTATATGGGATGACAGTAATGACGTTTATATGACAGGGCCTGCCATAACAGTATTTAAAGGTGAGAGCTTTATATAAAAAAGCTTATCCAAAGGCTGTGATGAGCCTTTAAACACTAGAAAAAACTGGAATATATATAAAGCATCCGAATAATTATATACCACAAAGCAAATTAATTATGGAGGCGATTGTGGTTTGAGAATAACCCTGAAAACAATTCTCGTATTAATATTAACAGGCGTTTTAACATTTTCATTATTCGGATGCAAAGATAAAACAAGCAGTACAAGCACAAGTGCAGAAGTGGCTGAGGAAGAAGTCTTAGGTAAACTTATGGTATCCATTACCGATAAAGATAAAAAGAGTCCCATAAGCGATGCGAAAATCTACATAGTAGGCATAGAAAACATTTACAATACCGACGCATCCGGCCGGTCTCCCGAAATATCCATTAAAATAAATAAGGATATGTATAAGAAATACGGAGGCGACCTGTGGCAAAAAGCCCCGTCGGGTAGTATTGCCCTTTTGGTATCCAAGGAAGGATACAAGGATTATCTGGTGTTCAATAAGGCAATATATCCGGGTTATGCCGCCAATACATTAAAGATTCAGTTAAGCAAGACAGATAAAAATTCAAAGAGCAAGTTTGATGTAGTTGTAAACAATCCTCATGATGTTTGGGTGGAAGAGCTTGTTGCCTACTGTAAAACCATACAGGAAAACAAAGAAGGTATTGGTGATTGCACTGCTTCCATAACAATAAATGACAGCAAATCCAAAGCAATAGAAGGGGCAACGGTTGTGGTCCCTGAATTGGGTCTTAAGGGGATAACGGATAAATCAGGCAAGATAAGCCTTAAACTTAATTCTGACAAAGATGTATATGATATCTACCCTGTAAAAAAGGATTATATGGAATACACCGTTGTAGCTATGAAAGATGGTTACGTATCCGGAATTTTGTTTAACGCAAAGGTTTATAAAGACAAGGAAAACAATATAAATATTGCATTAACGTCTGCAAAAGCTGAGGATAAGGCCTCCTTTGAAGTTGTTAATCAGGCTCCGGATGATACCTGGATTAAGCTTCTTATTGATAATTACGTCAAGGATATATGATTAAACCAAAACCGCGCGGCACATCTGCCGTGCGGTTTTGATTTATGCTGGCCCAATATTGGCGCACAAATAGCAGAGGCAGTTAATATCATAATTACAAACAGTATTTTGGAGGTAAAAATAATTGAGAGAATATCATAGAATCGGACGAATACCCCAATATACACTTTATGAGCTTAATAATATAAAAAGAAGATTGATAAGAGAAGGGCGAGAGGTTATTGATTTAAGCATAGGCGATCCGGATCTGCCCACACCCGAATTTATAGTGAATGCACTTAAGGAAGGTTTGGAGCAGGAGGAATATCATAAATACCCGCCTTATCAAGGAACATTGGAATTCCGTAATGCAGTTTCAGCATATTATAAAAGGCGTTTTAATGTGGATTTGGACCCTGAAAGCGAGGTTGTGGCTCTCATTGGTTCAAAGGAAGGAATAACTCATTTGAGCCTTGCGTTGATTGATGAGGGTGATATAGGCCTGGTTCCTGAACCAGGATATCCAATATACAGAGCATCTCTTTATCTGTCAGGTGGAAAACCTTATATAATGCCACTTAAAGAAGAGAACAACTTTGAGCCTGATTTAAATGCAATTGATGAAGAAATCTTAAAAGAAGCCAAGCTTATTTATATTAATTATCCCAATAATCCTACCGGTGCTGTGTGTAAAACAGATACTCTTGAAAAAATCATCAAACTGGGCAAAGAGAATAATATTATTGTATGCAATGATGCCGCATATAATGAGATTGTATTTGATAATAATAAACCTGTAAGCATTCTCAATATTGAAGGTGCAAAGGATACCGCTGTTGAATTAGGCTCCCTTTCAAAATCCTTCAGCATGACAGGCTGGAGAATCGGATATGCTGTAGGTAACAAGGATGTTTTAAGCAAATTAATGCTTGTCAAAGTAAATACCGACTCAGGACAGTTCAGCGCAATACAGCATGCGGCAAGTATTGCCCTTAATATGGGGGATGACTATGTTAAATATATCAGGAGCGTATATGAAAAAAGAAGGGATACTTGCCTGAAAGTGATTAAAAGTTCAGGTTTTGAAGCAGTTGTGCCCAAAGGCAGCATTTATATCTGGCTTAAGGTACCTTCAGGATTTTCATCTGAAGAATTCTCGGCGAAGATGCTTCAAGACTTCGGGGTAATAATGACTCCCGGCACAGCTTTCGGTGATTTGGGCGAAGGTTATTTAAGAATTGCAATGACCGCAGATGAAAATCTGATGAAAAAGGCTATAGGCATTATAAAGAATGGTATAGAATAAGTGGAATATTACAAGAAAAAGAGCAATATCCCCAATATTTAATCAAAATTCAAAAATATGCTTGAAAATAAACTGTTATTTCCTTATAATTAGAGGGAATTTAAATTAATAATATAGCTTTCTGTACATTAACTGTAATGAATGATTTGGAAGGATGAATGACAAATGTTAAAGAGTATGACAGGCTTTGGAAGGGGAGAGCATGAAGAGCTGGGACGCAGTTTTACCGTAGAAATCAAAACTGTAAATCACAGGTATACTGACGTCAGCATAAAAATGCCCCGGCAATTATCCTATCTGGAAGACAAAATACGCAAATACGTTTTAGGTTCAATTTCCAGAGGAAAAATCGATGTATTTATCACACAGGACAAGTACAGTGAAGAGGATATAAACATTGTCCTGGATGATGTTCTTGCTTCATCATATATCAAAGCTCTGCATACCTTAAGAGATAAATTTGAGTTAACTGACGATATATCAGTTTCAATGGTGGCAAGATTTCCGGACATAATAAACGTTACAAAGGCAGAGGAAGATAAAGAACAGATATGGAATACCCTTTTTGCTGCTATTGAGAGCTCAATGGGCAATCTTATGGAAATGAGAACCGCTGAAGGAGAGAAACTGTCCCAGGATATAAGCACCAGGGGAAAATATATAAAATCAGTTGTCAGCAAAATTGAAGAGAGATCCCCTGTTGTGGTTCAGGAATATAAGATAAAGCTTGAGGACAGGATAAAGGAAGTTGCTAAAGATGTTACCGCAGATGAAAACAGAGTGGCTTTTGAGGTGGCACTTTTCGCTGACAGATGCAGCATTGCTGAAGAGGTGGTGAGATTATACAGCCACATTGACCAGCTTGAGGACATAATAAAGCAAAAAGAACCTGTAGGCAGAAAACTGGATTTTCTGGTACAGGAAATGAACAGAGAAATCAATACCATTGGCTCAAAAGCTAACGATGTTACAATTGCAAGATATGTAGTGGATGTAAAAAGCGAGATAGAAAAAATAAGGGAACAAATTCAGAATATAGAATAAAAAGGAGGTACCAGTATGGGAATTAAACTAATCAATATTGGCTTTGGTAATATTGTATCGGCAAATCGTCTTATTGCTATAGTAAGCCCCGAATCAGCTCCCATAAAGAGAATAATACAGGAAGCAAGAGACAGGGGAATGTTAATCGATGCCACCTATGGCAGAAGAACAAGGGCGGTTATCATAACCGACAGCGATCATATAATTTTATCTGCTGTTCAGCCTGAGACTGTTGCCCACAGACTGTCATCCAAAGATACTGTTGACGACGTGAACGAAGACGAAGAATAAAGCGGGGAAGCCTAAATGGTTGATAAGGGATTACTAATTGTTATATCAGGACCTTCAGGAGCGGGAAAGGGTACGTTATGCAAGGCATTATTGAACAAGCGCTGTGATTTAAGCATTTCAGTATCCATGACTACAAGGTCACCCAGAGCAGGTGAAGTAGAAGGCAGGAATTATTTTTTTGTAGATAAAGATAAATTTGAAAGCATGATTGAAAAGAACGGCTTTTTGGAATATGCGTGTGTGTATGATAATTATTACGGTACTCCGAGGGAATATGTTGAAAATCTCGTAAACAGCGGAAAAGATGTTATACTGGAGATTGATATTCAAGGAGCACTGAAGGTGAAGGAGGTTTATCCTGAAGGGGTATTCATCTTTATATTGCCGCCGTCTATGGAAGAATTGAAGAACAGGATTAAAAAAAGAGGTTCGGAGACAGAAGAATCCCTGATTTTAAGATTCAAATCTGCGTATAAAGAGCTTAACTATGTATCAAAGTATAATTATGTGGTTATAAATGATACTGTCGATAATTCTGTAGAAAAGCTTCATAGCATCATCATAGCAGAAAAATGCAGGGTAGACAGATACAAGGACAGTATATTAAATAGCAAGGAGGGTTTATTGCATGAGCAATTCTATGATTAATCCGTCCATAGTTTCACTTTTGGAAAAGGTTGATAATAGATATAGTCTGGTAGTCGTTGCTGCCAAAAGAGCCCGTCAGCTTATTGCCGGAGAAAAACAGCTTGTTGATGTAGATTCCAGCAAGCCCGTTACAGTAGCTATAAACGAAATCATCCAAGATAAAGTTAGCTATGAAAAGATAAAGACAGGGATAAAGTAATAAGGAGCAAAAATATGTTAAGCGGGAAGAATATCGTTTTAGGTGTAAGCGGCGGTATCGCAGCTTACAAGGCTTTAGATATTGTAAGCAAGCTAAAAAAGCTTAATGCCAATGTAGACGTAATCATGACATCTTCTGCAGCAGAATTCATAAAACCTTTAAGCTTTCAGGCTTTGTCTCAAAATCCTGTTATAATTGATATGTTTGAAGAACCCAAGCAATGGGAAATTCAGCATATTTCTCTTGCTAAAAAAGCAGATATTTTTGTTATTGCTCCAGCTACAGCTAACATCATAGGAAAGGTTGCAAACGGTATAGCCGACGACATGCTGTCTACAACAGTCATGGCTACAAAAGCACCGGTTTTGTTAGCACCTGCCATGAATACCAATATGTATGAAAGTCCCATCGTAAAGGATAATATACATAAATTAAAAAAGTATGGCTATCTCTTTATAGAGCCTGCTTCAGGGCGATTGGCCTGCGGGGATGTGGGCAAGGGAAAGCTTCCGGATGTAAGTGATATAGTGGACGAAATAAGCCTGATACTATATTCAAACAAGGATTACAATGGCAAAACAGTCCTTGTTACTGCAGGTCCAACCCAGGAAGAGATTGATCCAGTAAGGTATATATCAAATCATTCATCAGGCAAAATGGGATATGCAATTGCCGAAGCTGCAAGAAACAGGGGAGCAGAGGTCATACTTGTGACCGGACCTGTTGCTTTAATTCCTCCCCGGTATGTCCAAATAATAAATGTGACTTCCAATGCTGACATGTATAATGCCGTTATGGATGTTTATGACAGATGTGATATTATTATAAAAGCAGCGGCAGTTGCCGACTATAAACCGGCAGAAGCATTCAAGCATAAAATTAAAAAGACTGATGAAGACCTTAACCTTTCTTTAAAGAAAAATATAGATATATTAAAAGAGCTTGGTAAAATAAAGGGCAGCAAAATCCTCGTGGGTTTTGCAGCAGAAACCGATGACCTTATAAACAATGCCAAGACAAAAATAGAGAAAAAGAACCTGGATATGATAGTTGCAAATGATGTAACTGTCGAAGGTTCAGGCTTTAAAGCCGATGAAAATTTAGCATCCATAATTAAAAGAGACGGGGAAATATTGTCGCTGAACAAAATGAGCAAGTCAGAACTAGCTCATAAAATTCTGGATATAGTTAAAACCATCAATTAAGCGTATGAAATACGCTTTAATTTTTTTATGTGTGTTTGAGGCAAGTGCAAGGTAGCGCGACTTAAAGATAATATTGTATAATAAAGTTACCATAATAACACTCTAATCCTTAGGAGGGTATATGCCATCATTTGCAGAAGTAGCGGTTCAGGGCTTTTTAAAGGGCGACGAATTAAGCCTCTTTGATTATTTGATACCTGAAATATATGAAAAAAAACTAAAAATCGGAATGAGGGTAATAGTTCCCTTTGGTCAAAGAAGACTGGAAGGCTATGTGGTAAATATAAAAATACATACCGATATACCCATGGATAAAATAAGGCCTGTTGAATATATACCCGACGAAGAGGAGATATTCAGTTCCAATCAAATACTATTATCCAAATGGATAAGCGAAGAATATTTGTGCTCTGTTGCCGACAGCCTTAAATTGGTTATACCGCCCCAAATGGTTTTAAAGGAGTCAAAAACCCTTATATTAAATGAAATTGATGAAGACACTATAAATACTTTAGGAGACAATGAGAAAAGAATAGTAAAGGCAATTATTCATAACGGTTATACAATAGATTTAAATTTCCTAAAAAAGAGCTTTAACTGGAAGACCGATACTGCAATAAAGTCCCTTTTGAAAAGCGGTATAATATCACTTGAAAGCAATATGCATGCCAATATAAAGGACAAAACCTATGAAACAATAATGATTTCAATATCCGAAGCGGAAGCAAAGCTGCTGCTTAATAGCCTGGAAAATAGCAATAAATTAAAGAGCCAGAGGAATATAATTAAAGTACTTTTAAATAAGGGGAGCATTGCAAAAAAAGAACTTACAGATAATTACGGGCTAAGCATAAGCAGCATAAATACCCTTGTGAAAAAAGGCATATTGAAAAAAGAAAAGATTAAAATAAATAGAGATCCTTATGAAGGGGTAAACTTTCCTCAAAGGGCAAAACCCAATCTTACATACGAACAAAACGCAGTTATAGGTAAAATACTGTCTCAATATAAAAACTATGAGTTCAGCGCCCATATGATTCAGGGAGTTACCGGCAGCGGAAAAACCGAAGTTTACATGAGGCTCATTGAGCATATAATAAAGAACGGAAGGCAGGCAATTATGCTGGTCCCTGAAATATCGTTAACTCCCCAGACCATTGAGAGGTTTAAAGGAAGGTTTGAGCGCGTTGCCGTAATGCACAGCAGATTATCAGCCGGGGAGCGATATGATGAATGGATGCGGATTAAAAATAATGAAGTGGATGTTGTTGTAGGTGCCAGGTCGGCTGTTTTTTCACCCTTGAAGAACTTAGGAATCATCATAATTGATGAAGAACACGAATACAGCTATAAATCCGATAAGACTCCCAAGTATCATGCAAGGGAAGTGGCATATAAAAGGTGTCAGATAGAAAATGCCATGCTCGTTCTGGGTTCCGCAACACCTTCCATTGAAACCTATTATGAGGCTTTACAGGGTAAATATTCACTGTGTAAAATGGATAATAGAGTGGATAACAGAAAAATGCCCCAAATTCATATCGCAGATATGAGAGAGGAAATAACATCGGGCAACAGAACTATTTTCAGCAAATTATTATATACAAGCATAGAAGAAGCCCTTGAAAAAAAGGAACAGATAATTTTATTTTTAAACAGGAGAGGCTTTTCAACCTTTGTTTCCTGCAGGAAGTGCGGTCATGTAATGAAATGCAAACGGTGTGACGTTTCATTGACATATCATATAGACAATGGCATGCTCAACTGCCATTACTGCGGATATACAGCTAAATCACCTGAGGTTTGTCCTTCCTGCGGCAGTAAATACATAAAGCATTTTGGACTGGGAACTCAGAAAATAGAGAGTGAAGTAAAAAAATATTTTCCAAGTGCAAGGGTGCTGAGGATGGATATGGACACAACGGCCAGGAAGGGAGCTCACGAAAAAATATATCAAGGCTTTAAAAATCAGCAAGCCGATATATTAATAGGTACCCAGATGGTATCCAAAGGCTTAGACTTTCCAGGGGTCACACTGGTTGGAATAATAGCTGCCGATATGACTTTGAACATTCCTGACTACAAATCCTGTGAGCGCACCTTTCAGCTTATAACTCAGGTTTCGGGACGGGCAGGAAGAGGGTTAAAAGAAGGCAAGGTGGTTGTTCAGACTTATAATCCTGAGCATTACAGCATACAGGCAGCCATAGGCAATGATTATAGTGAATTTTATAAAAAGGAAATAATAATAAGGGAGACCTTTTTATACCCGCCTTATTCAGAGCTAATAAATATAGTCGTTGCATCAAAAGATGAAAAGCAGGCAAAAGAGACAATGGGTGAAATTGCAGCCAAGCTCACGGATTTTTTAAGAGATAACCCCAAGATTAATATCTTAGGTCCGTCACCTGCACCCATATCAAAAGTTAATATGTTTTACAGGTGGCAGACTATTATTAAGGGGAAAATGGATAATAAACTTAAGTACAATATTAAATCAATTATAAATTCCTTAAATATAAAAAAAGGGGATGTAAGGGTTAACATCGATGTAAATCCCGTAAGCATTGCATAAAAAGAAGGAGGACAATTATGGCAATAAGAATTATAAGAAAAATAGACGATGAGGTTTTGAGGAAAAAAAGCAAAATCGTAGATAAAGTTGATGGGAGAATAAATACATTATTAGACGATATGGCAGAAACCATGTACCATGCCGAAGGAGTAGGCCTTGCCGCTCCACAGATTGGAATTTTAAGAAGAGCCGTTGTAATAGATGTGGGGGAAGGCATTATAAAGCTTGTAAATCCTGAAATAATAGAATCATCGGGAGAACAGACTGAAGTGGAAGGCTGCCTTAGCATACCCAATGTCCGCGGAGAGGTTATAAGGCCATTGAATGTAACAGTTAAAGCATTAAATGAAAAAGGCGAGGAAATAGAGATAAAGGCAGCGGGACTATTGGCCATAGCTCTTTGTCACGAAATAGACCATTTGGATGGAGTTCTCTTCGTTGATAAAGTAACAAAACTTGTTGAGTAAAGGATGAATTTAATGAACATAGTATTCATGGGCACCCCGGAATTTGCGGTGCCCACTTTGGAATATTTGATAAATGAAAAATATAATATATTATATGCAGTCACCCAGCCGGATAAACCGAGAGGAAGGGGCAACAAGGTCACATATTCTCCCGTAAAGGAGTGCGCTTTGTCAAACAACATCAAGGTTTTACAGCCCCAGGTAATAAAGAATGATGAAGAATTTATAGAGGCAGTTAAAAAGGCAAACCCGGATTACATAGTTGTTGTGGCTTTTGGACAAATACTTCCTAAAGAGATTCTTGATATACCCAAATACGGCTGTATTAACGTCCATGCATCTCTATTGCCTAAATTAAGAGGAGCTGCTCCCATAAACTGGAGCATAATAAATGGAGACAGTGAAACGGGCATAACCACAATGATGATGGATACCGGCTTGGATACCGGCAATATGCTCGTAAAAGAAGCTATTAAAATCGGAGAAAAGGAAAACTCAGGAGAGCTCCATGACAGGCTGAAAATATTGGGCGCTCAAACCTTGATAAAAACTTTGAAGCGAATAGAATCCGGAGAAATAAAAGGAATTCCCCAAGAACACGAAAAATCCACCTATGCCCCCATGTTAAATAAGGAAACGGGAAAAATAGACTGGAATAAAGGTTCAGTCGGCATAAAAAACCTTGTAAGAGGTACTAATCCCTGGCCCGTTGCCTATGGGATACTTGATGGACAAAAGCTAAAAATCTGGGAAGTTGCAGCTGAGAATTTAGGCAATGTTGATTTAGCTCCCGGTATGGTATGGAAAATAGACAAATCCGGAATTCATGTACAATGCAAAAACGGCGGAATTATCTTAAAAGAAGTGCAGGGTGAAAACGGAAAAAGGACTGATGCCCATGCGTATACATTAGGGCATACTATAAACATAGGTGCAAGATTCTTGTAATCGGGGAAGTACCTTCGACTACCCCAGATTTATAAGTTGAGGACATATCTTCGATTGACTCAAATTCATCTCTCCGAAAGAGAAGGTATGCCCCCTGGCCTTAATCAAGAGAAGGTGCGTTCCCTAACATTAGATAGGAGGGAAAATTATGTTTTATCCATACGGATATGGTTTTGACTCAACCTTTATTATATTGCTGCCGGCGATATTAATTGCGTTTTACGCTCAGATAAGGATAAAATCTACATTTAATAAATATTCTGAAGTGAGAAGCCTAAAAGGCATAACAGCTGCCCAGGCGGCAAGACATCTTCTAAATAAGGCCGGCCTTGACGATGTACCTGTTGAGATGGTCGGCGGAAATCTGACAGACCATTATGACCCAAGAACAAGGGTTTTAAGATTGTCTCAGTCAGTGTACAACAGCACATCGGTGGCAGCCATCGGCGTTGCCGCCCATGAAGCAGGCCATGCAGTACAGCATGATAACAGCTATTGGCCGCTAATATTCAGAAACAGCCTTGTTCCTGTCGCTAATTTCGGGTCAAATGCTGCCTGGCTGTTGGTATTCCTTGCATTTTTTACAGGCTACTATGGTTTGATTGACATTGGAATTATATTATTTTCAGCAGCAGTTCTTTTTCAGATAGTAACTCTTCCCGTTGAATTCAATGCCAGCTCTCGTGCTATTAATCTTTTGGAGTCAGAGGGAATACTTTACGATGATGAATTGGTATCTGCAAGAAAGGTGTTGTCGGCTGCAGCCTTAACTTATATAGCTGCCATGCTGGTTTCGGTAGCACAGCTATTAAGGCTTATCGCCATAGGCAGAAGGCGCAAATAAATTGGGGAAGTACCTTCGACTACCCCAGATTTATAAGTTGGGGACATACCTTTGGCCGTTCCAGGTTCATCTCTCAAAAAGAGAAGGTGTGTCCCCTAACCTTAAGCAAGAGAAGGTGCGTCCCTTACATTAATTTAGGAGGAAAGATATTGGAAAAAGAAGCCAATGCAAGGGAAGAGTCGTTAAAAATGCTTATAAAAATATTTAATGAAGGCTCTTACTCAAATATCCTGATGAAAAATCTTGGCCAGAAATTTACCCCCTTAAACAGGGCCTTTATGACCGAACTTATTTATGGTACTGTTAAGTGGAAATTGAGAATAGATTATATAATAAGCCGGCTATCCTCTATAAAAGTGGATAAAATTGCCCGGCCTATTTTAAATATATTGAGAATGGGCATTTATCAGATAGATTTTATGGATAAGGTGCCAAATCCGGCTGCTGTGGATGAATGTGTAAAGCTGTCTAAAAAATACGGTAATGCAGGGTCAGTTAAATTTGTAAATGCAATATTGAGAAATTATATAAGAAATCATGATAGCCTTGTCTTTCCGGATAAAACAAAAGACAGGGCAAAATATTTGTCTGTTTTTTATTCCTATCCTGAATGGATAGTAAAGAGGCTGATATGTGAATTAGGAGATGAATTCACTGAAGCATTTTTGCGTTCCAGTAATGATGTGCCGCCTCTTACTATAAGAATAAACCGGCTTAAAACCGGCAAGCAAAGGCTCATTGAAAGCCTAACTGGTAAAGGGATTGAGGTAAGGGAAGGTAAATACGTTGATGATGCCATAAATTTAAAAAATGTACCCGGTATAGGCAATCTTGATGAGTTCAAGAAAGGCTTTCTCACAGTTCAGGATGAAAGTTCCATGCTGGCTGTAAAAGTACTTGACCCTAAGGAAAATGAGTTTATAATGGATGTCTGCGCTGCTCCCGGAACCAAAACCACATACATTGCCGAGCTTATGAACAACAAGGGAAAGATTTACTCGGCAGACCTTAAGGGAAATAAATTATCCCTCATCGAGGAAAATGCAAAACGCCTGGGAATAGGAATTATAGAAACCCATACAAAAGACGCAGCAGAGTATGACCTAAAATATGAGAAAAAAGCCGACAGAGTCCTCATAGATGCGCCTTGCTCAGGCTTTGGCATCATGAGAAAAAAACCGGAGATTAGATGGAATAGAGAAAATGATGATATTGATAGTATTAAGAACGTTCAGATGTCAATAATCAAAACATGCAGCAAATATGTAAAGCAGGGCGGCATTCTTGTTTACAGCACCTGTACTGTGCTGAGAGAAGAAAATATAGAATTAATCAATTTATTTTTAAAAGAAAACCGGGATTTCAAGCTGATAAGCATATGCGATGTATTACCGGAAAATTTGATGAAGGAAAGCTGCAAGGATGGATATATAGAGCTGTATCCTAATATTGATGATATAGACGGTTTTTTTATCGCCAAATTGCAAAGGGTGGATTGAAATGAAAGCAGCTAAAAAAAATCTGCGGGATATGACCGTATCTGACTTAGAAGGGTTATGCACAGAGCATGAGGTCCAGAAGTTCAGAGCCAGGCAGGTTTTTAAATGGTTATACAAAGGAATTAAATCGATAGATGAGATGTCGGATATTCCTCTTGATTTCAGAAACATACTTAAAGAATCCTTTTATATAGGAAGCATTGAAATCGAGAAGAAATTTTTGTCTCAAAAAGACGGTACCGTTAAATATCTTTTAAAGCTTAAAGACGGAAACATAATAGAGAGCGTGCTCATGAAGTATGGCTTCGGAATAAGCGTATGCCTTTCAACCCAGGTGGGCTGCCGGATGGGGTGTAGTTTTTGTGCCTCCACCATAGGAGGGCTTATAAGAAACCTTACACCGGGAGAAGTAATAGACGAGGTTTTAACCATGCAGGAGGACTGTCAGGAGAGGATTTCAAACATTGTCCTTATGGGAAGCGGAGAACCCTTTGATAATTATGCTAATATAATCAAGTTCTTAAAGATTGTCAACGACAAAGACGGCTTGAATATCGGAATGAGGCATATAACCCTTTCAACCTGCGGTCTGGTTCCCGAGATTATTAAGCTCGGAGATTTGAATCTTCAGTTGACATTGGCTGTGTCTCTCCATGCGCCTAATGATGAAATCAGAAGAGAAATAATGCCTGTTGCAAACAAATACGCCATTAATGATATAATAGATGCATGCAGATATTACATAAACAAGACCAACAGAAGGATAACTTTCGAATATTCAATGATAAAGGGTGTAAATGACGGCATTGATAACGCCTATGAACTGGCAGAATTATTAAAAGGATTGTTATGCCATGTCAACCTTATACCCATAAATGAAATTGAAGAAAGCAAGCATAAGAAGTCCCATATGGGAAGAGTAAATGAATTTAAAAAAATATTGGAGAATAAGGGCATAGAGGTTACAGTCCGCAGAGAGCTGGGTGCAGATATAAATGCAGCCTGCGGGCAGCTGAGAAAAAATTATGTAAGCAATAATAGAGGTGAAGCCCGCTTTTAAGGAGTTGATAATTTGGATATTAAGTGCATGACCGATGTAGGAAGAGTGAGAGAGATAAATGAGGACTACTGTACATATTGCAAAATAGGTGATGGTACAGACCTTATAATAGTAGCTGACGGCATGGGAGGACATAATGCAGGAGAAGTGGCAAGCTTTATTGCCATAACTTCCGTTAAAGACTATGTCGAAAAGAATTATAAAGAAGACATAAAAGCTGAGGATATACCGAATATTATAAAGGAAGCTATATTGACTGCAAACAAGGATATTTATATGCAGTCGAAAAACAATGCGAGCTATTCCGGAATGGGCACAACCATTATTGCTGCCATAATAAAAAAAGGTATGGTCTACATTGGACATGTGGGAGACAGCAGGGCTTATGTGCTTATAGGAAGCAGCCTCAAAAAGGTGACAGATGATCATTCATTGGTGGCCGAACTTTTAAGAAACGGCAGCATTACTGAAATGGAAGCAGTTAATCACCCTCAGAAGAATATTATAACCAGGGCCTTAGGTACAAATGAAGATGTCGAAGTTGATTTGGAAACCGCTGAAATAAGCACAGGCGATGCCGTTCTTTTATGTACCGACGGATTATCCAATATGGTATGTGATAATGACATTGAAGAGGTTCTTAAAAATTCAAGTGATGCTTATGATGCAGTAAAAAAATTGACAGATATGGCAAATGAGGCAGGCGGGCATGATAACATCACTGTAATCGTTGCGAAAGCTGATAGCACCGATTGTGAGGTGAGACAATGATTGGCAGAACATTAGGAAACAGATACGAGCTTCTTGAGAAAATCGGAGAAGGCGGCATGGGCCTTGTATACAAGGCAAAATGCCATTTGCTGAACAGATACGTTGCTGTTAAAATACTCAAGCCCGAGCTTATAGATGATGAAGAATTCGTCAATAAATTCAGGAAGGAATCATTGTCTGCAGCCAGCTTGTCTCATCCTAACATAGTTAACATATATGACGTAGGCGTGGAAGATGGTATATATTACATAGTAATGGAGCTTGTTAAGGGGAAAACCTTAAAGGAAATCATACATGAGAGAGCTCCCATGCCTTTTTTTGAAATAATTAATATAAGCAGGCAGATTTGCCTGGCGCTGGATCATGCCCATAAAAACAATATTATTCACAGGGATGTCAAGCCTCAGAATATACTGATAACCCATGACGGTATAGTCAAGGTTGCTGACTTTGGAATTGCCAGAGCATCCAATTCGGCGACTCTTACAAATACAGGCAATGTATTGGGTTCCGTCTATTATATATCCCCTGAGCAGGCTCGGGGAGGATTTACCGATGAAAAAACCGATATATATTCATTGGGAACCGTAATATACGAAATGGCAACGGCCAAGGTGCCTTTTGTGGCAGAAAGCCCCGTTGCAATTGCCTTAAAGCATATACAGGATGATATTACAAGACCTTCGGAATTAAATTCGGATATTCCTTTGGCTCTGGAAGATATCATAACAAATTGCCTTAAGAAAAATCCATCAGAGCGTTATGAATCCGCTGCAGCGGTAATAAAGGATTTGGATATTGCATCGGCAAATCCCGAAAAAAGAATAGCCAGGAGAATTGAAAATTCCGGTGACACGACAAGGGTAATGCCTGTAATAAATCAGGAGTTGCTGAACGGAAAAGAACAAAAGACGGTCAACAAGAAGAAGAAAATAAACAGGACCTTTATAGTTGCCTTTGTGATAATATTTACGGTCGTCACAGTATCGGGGCTTTTGCTCCTTAATATGTACGGCAATTTATCAAGGAACAAGGACGTCCCCGTTCCCTATATATTAGGCCTTGATGAAAATACTGCAGAGCAGATGCTAAAATCCTACAACCTCAATATGGAGGTAATTGACAGGCCAAACAGCGATAAACCTCTGGGCACAGTTATCAAGACTTATCCTGATGTGGGTGTAGATGCAAAAGAAAACGGTGTAGTTAAAGTAAGGATTAGTGCAGGACCGGTAAAGGTGCTCATTCCCAATGTCATAGGCGAATCCTTAAACGATGCCATATTTGCACTGGAGCAAAAAGGCCTGGAAAAAGGCGGTGTTATAGAAGTAAACGACGACAATATTGAGCCGGGCAGGGTTATCAATGTCTGGCCGGAAGTAGATAAAGAAGTGGTGTACGGTACTCTGGTGGATATATATGTGAGCAAGGGGCCGGCGGTTAAATTTGTAAAAGTACCTCCCTTGGAGGGAATTACACTGGATAAGGTGGAAGAAAGGCTTGCCCAGGATAATTTAAAGCTTGGCAAAGCTGATAATGGAATGGATTTGAATAAACCTGACAATGTGGTATTAAATCAAAGCATACCACCCATGACGGAGGTTAAAGAAGGAACAGTAATAGATATTACCGTAAACAAGATAATTCCGTCTATACCTGCAACTCACTAACACAGGATATAAAAAGGAGGAAATGTATGCCCCAAGGTTTAATCATTAAGGGGATTGGCGGTTTCTATTATGTGAAAACAGAAGAAGGAATTGTGGAATGCAGGGCAAGGGGAAAATTCAGAAATGAAAATATAACCCCTCTGGTAGGCGATATGGTTACTGTCAGCATTCACAATAACAGCAACTCGCTGGATAAAATTCATGAGAGAAAAAACCAATTGATCCGGCCGCCTGTTGCCAATGTGGACCAGCTAATTATTGTTTTTGCAGCAGTAAAGCCTGAACCCAATCTGGAGCTTCTGGATAAATTTTTGATTGTAGCAGAATTAAATAATATGGATATAGCAATCTGTATCAATAAAATTGATTTGATCGAAGCTCCTTTGATTGAAGGAATGTTTGCGCCCTATAAAGAAGCCGGATTTAATATAATATATACAAGTACAAAAAAGGATATCGGTATTGAGGATTTAAAGCTATATCTTAAGGATAAGGTCAGTGTCTTTTCAGGCCCTTCGGGAGTGGGAAAATCTTCGCTTTTAAATAAGCTTCACCCTTCATTTAATATGGAAACTGGGGAAATAAGCAAGAAAATCGAGAGGGGAAAACAAACCACCCGTCATACACAGCTTTTAGAGCTTCATGAAGGCGGGTATGTGGCAGATACCCCCGGATTTAGTTCCCTTGAATATGAGGCTATGAAGGTTGATTATGAAGAGCTTGATTATTTGTTTCCAGAATTCAGGGATTTTTTAGGTCAGTGCAAGTTTACCGGTTGTTCACATACAAAGGAACCGGGCTGCGCCGTAAAAAACGCAGTTGAAGAAAAGCAGGTAAATAAAAGAAGATATGAATCCTATGTGAGGATGTATGATGATATAAAGAAATTAGGGAGGAACTACAGATGATAAGAGTAGCGCCGTCAATCTTGGCAGCTGATTTTTCAAATCTTGCCCAAGATATAAAAAATGTGGAAGAAGCAGGTGCCGACCTTTTGCATTTGGATATAATGGATGGGCATTTTGTACCTAATATTTCAATTGGCCCGCCGGTTGTAGCAGCATTAAGGGATAAGACAAAGCTGCCCTTTGACGTACATTTGATGATTACCCAGCCGGATAAATATATAGACAGCTTTGTAAAAGCCGGTGCGGATATAATAACTGTACATGCCGAGGCCTGTACACATTTAAACAGGACCATATATAGCATCAAACAGCATGGAATAAAAGCTGCTGTGGCACTGAATCCCGCAACATCCCTGACAGTTCTTGACTATATACTTGAAGATATTGATATGGTTCTTTTAATGACAGTAAACCCGGGCTTTGGGGGGCAGAGCTATATAAAATCTATGACAAGAAAGATTCGGTCCTTAAAGAATATGTTGGATGAGAGAAAGCTAATTGTTGATATCCAGGTAGACGGAGGAATAAATACCGAAAACATAAAAGAGATAATAGATGCCGGAGCCAATGTCATTGTGGCCGGCTCGGCTGTATATAAATCAAAGGATATCAGGGCTACCATAAACAGCCTGAGAATGATGGGATAATATTATGAAAGCGGCAGTAGTCTCTCACGGTACGGTTAAGGACATTTCCCATTTAAAAGCCTTGCTTAACGAATGCCAACTTTTAGTCTGCGCCGACGGGGGAGCACAATATGTTTTAAACTGTGGCATGTTCCCGGATGCGGTTATAGGGGATTTAGACTCCATTGATGAAAATATATTAAAGAAGCTTGTAAATAATAATGTAGAAATTATAAAATATCCGAAAGAAAAGGATTTTACCGATACTGAGCTTGCCATTGACTATTGCATAAACAAAGATGCTGATGAAATAATGCTTTTAGGCAGCATAGGAGACAGGATGGATCATACTTTAGCTAACATTCTTCTTCTTGTTAAACTTGTAGGACAGAATATAAAAGCATGTATAATCAATGAAAAAAATAGAATTTACATAACTGATAGCTCTTTAAGCTTAAAAGGTAATGTAGGAGATATTCTTTCTCTTATACCCGTTAGCGGAGACGTTCAGGGCGTACGCACAAATGGTTTGCAATATGAATTGTCGGGAGCTACTTTAAGCTTTGGCAGCTCCATCGGGATATCCAATGTATTTATGGATGAAGAAATAAGTGTGACAATTGATTCCGGGTATTTATTAATTATAAAAAGCAATGATTAAGGGTCTGTAGCAATTTCTTGTTTTGCTGCAGCCCTTTATTTTGTTTTAATAATCATTTTATTTAATAAATTGTCCAATAATACCATATTTTTTTAAAAGAATAATTATCAATTTATCATCTGCTGAATAATATGTTATAAAGGTATTTTTATAGGGGGGGCAGGTTTTGGGGCTACATTATAGAGGGAAAAAGCTTTTTGGACTAATACTTTTATGTCTTGGTTTGGGGATGGTTCTGGTGCTTGTATTACCCTTTTGGGCACTTCTTGCCATTGCGGGAGTAGGACTTATATGCGTGGGTTGGTATTATATAAGGAGCTAATATAATAAATATATTATGAGAAAGGCAGTGATTGAGTGAAGCTGATCGTGATAAAACTTCCAAAATTCCTGGGGAATATCGTAAGGAAGATTTTCAAAATACATTAAGAATAAAATAGATGATATAAAAATATACTCTGGATAGACCAGAGTATATTTTTTCATGTATAACAATATGTTATTTTAAATATTATTATATCGCCCTCTGTACCTTACCGGAGCGTAAGCATCTTGTACAAACACTGACTGTTTTAGGAGTACCTTTAACAATAGCTTTTACTTTTTTAATATTTGGTGCCCAAGTTCTGTTTGTTTTCCTATGGGAATGGCTATACTGAATACCAAAAGCTAAACCTTTATCACATATTTCACATTTTCTTGACATATATTACACCTCCTTCGGTACTATGCGATAACAATAAGCATTTTCTATCAAACACATTATATTTTATCACAGATTGATGGAAATTTGCAACCTAAATAATAGTAAATTATAAAATCTAATTAATGAGGAACTCTATAATTTATAGAATTCCTTGAATTAACAGATTTTATAAGTTAAAATATTTATAGCAGTGGAGGTTTAATTATTTTATGATTAAAAAGGAGGTCAATCTATGACAAGCAAGCTGGTTACGGCTATAGGCTCAATATATTATTCTGAGGATGTACTTGCGAACATTGCCGGCGTTGCCACTATGGAATGCTACGGTGTGGTTGGTATGTCATCTAAAAGAGCAACTGATGGACTTGTTGAACTCCTTAAAAGAGAAAACTTAAGCAAAGGGGTAAAAGTGACTTGTGAAGATGATGAGCTTATTGTTGAACTTTTTATCATAGTCGTATATGGGACAAAAATATCAGTTATTGCAAATAACATCATCCAGAAGGTAAAATACACTCTGGAGGATTTGACAGGATTAAAAGTAGTTAAAGTGATAGTAAATGTTCAGGGAGTTAGGGTATAGAGCTCATAAGGGGAGGTACTTAGTTTGGAGTTATTGAACATTGATGGGCAATTGCTGTACAGGATGATGATTTCCGGTGCTAACTGCCTTGAGAACAACAAAGCAGCAGTCAATGCGTTAAATGTGTTTCCTGTACCTGATGGAGATACGGGTACAAATATGTCCATGACTATGACATCAGCAGTTCGTGAGATACAAAAGGTAAAAAACAAAACCATAGAAGAAATAGCGGATTCCGCCGCTACCGGTTCTCTTATGGGAGCCAGGGGGAATTCCGGAGTAATATTATCTCAGATATTAAGAGGTTTTGCAAAAGGAACTAAAGGAAAAAAAGAACTGAATGCAAAAAACCTTGCCGCTGCTTTAAAAGAAGGTGCTTCAACGGCATATAAAGCTGTAATGAAGCCCACTGAAGGCACAATATTGACGGTAGCAAGAGAGTCGGCTGATAAAGCTTTGGAGCTTTCTAAGAATATAAATGATATAAATGTTTTGATGGATAAGGTGTTAGCCCATGCAGAAGCAGTGCTTAATAAGACCCCTGACATGCTTTTGGTACTTAAAAAGGCCGGGGTTGTGGACGCTGGCGGCAAAGGCTTAATTTGTATATATAAAGGTATGATAGATGCCTTAAAAGGCAGCGATATCGAGCTTATAGATACTCCTGAAATCAAGGAAGAGACAACAGCAGGTCCTTTTATTGAAGAGGATATAGAATTCGGATATTGTACGGAATTCATAATAAAAAATACAAAGGCAGACGTTGAAGATTTAAGAGATAAGCTGTCTTCAATGGGTGATTCCTTAATAGTTGTAGGTGCAGGAGATATAATAAAGGTCCATGTACATACAAATGATCCCGGATTGGTATTAACCCATGCTTTAGTTCTCGGTGAATTATCAAAAATTAAAATTGATAATATGAGAGAGCAGCACAGAAGCATTTTAGAAGAGGGTATCGAAGATGGTCACGGCACCAGAGATGAAATTGCCCAGTCTGAAGAAACAAGCAGTAGGAAAAAAGCCGGAGTAATTACCGTTGCTATGGGAGAAGGTATAAGCAGTATATTTACTGATCTTGGAGCTGATAAGGTAATAGAAGGCGGGCAGACCATGAATCCAAGCACTGAGGATATCCTAAATGCCATAAATGCTATCAATGCTGGCGATATTTATATATTGCCAAATAACAGCAATATAGTTTTGGCTGCCAGACAAGCTGCCGAGCTATCAGATAAAAATACCATAGTCATTCCTTCAAAGAGCATCCCTCAGGGAATTGCAGCTTTAACTGTATTTAATCCCGAAGGAGACCCAAAGGATAATGAAAATGAAATGGTATCTTCATTGGAAGCAGTTAAAACAGGCCAGGTTACCTATGCTGTCAGAAATACAAGCTTTGATGATAAAGAGATTACGGAAGGCGATATATTAGGCCTGGTAGATGGAAAGATAAACATCATAGGAAAAGATATACTCCAATTAACCGAATCTTTAATTGCCAGCATGGTAACTGACAGTGATGAATTAATAACCATATTCTACGGCAAGGAAGTAGAAGAAGATTTGGCAAATGAATTACTGGAGAAAATAAGAGAAAAATATGAAGATTGCGATGTACAGATGTACGAAGGCGGTCAGCCTCTCTACTATTTTATAATTTCAGTTGAATAAACCGGGTTAACCCCGGTTCTTATTTTTTCAATAAAGTGTTTAAAAAAAATTATTTTTTGGATAAAATATAATTGGAACATATGTTTGCATCCTGGAGGTAAAATAATGGTATTATTAAAAAAACCTGTAGTCAATATAAAAGGTATAGGGCCAAAAACCTCGTCCATGCTGCAAAGGCTTAGTATATTTACCATAGAGGATTTGCTGTATCATTTTCCAAGAGACTATGAGGACAGGTCAAATATAAAGCCCTTAAATACAGTAAAGGACGGAGATTACATATCATTTATAGGTACTGTAGCTTTAATTGACAAGGACAGGTATTCTCAGAGCGGTAAGCATATAACGAAAATTATATTAAAAAATGAAAACGAGTTTATTGCAGGGCTATGGTTTAATCAAAGGTTTATAAAAAAGAGTTTTACAATAGGTGAAAAATATTTATTTTATGGAAAGATTTTTAAATCCTATGCTGAAACTCAAATAGTAAACCCTGAATATGAAAAGGTGGATGGCCCTGTAAGAGGAGGCATTGTACCGGTTTATCCTTCTACCAAGGATTTATCGCAAAAGATAATACGAAATGCCATATCAAGCATATTTTCAAATAAGGAAATATTGATTAATGATTGCCTGCCGCCGAATATAAAGCTCAGATACCAACTTTTGGATCTTTCCGTTGCTCTTGACAGGCTTCATAACCCTAGAAGCATGGAAGATATAAAATTAGCAGCAAAGCGACTTAAATTTGAGGAGCTGCTTATTCTTCAGACTGGGCTGATGCTGGAAAAATATAAAGCCGATATGGAAAGCACAGGCATAAGCTTTGAAAGAAGCAGCGAAGTTGATAGGTTTATTTCTCTATTGCCCTTTGAATTAACAAATTCACAATACAATGTTTTAGATGAGATATTAAAGGATATGGAAAGCAAAAAACAAATGAACAGGCTTGTACAGGGTGATGTAGGTTCAGGAAAGACGGTAATTGCCGCTGTTGCTCTATTAAATGCCGTGAAGAACGGATATCAGGGTGTTATGATGGCACCTACGGAAATTCTTGCAGATCAGCATTTTCAGTCGCTTTCGTTGCTGTTTGAAGCATATGAACTAAGGATTGAACTAATGTCCGGCAAAATACCAAAGAGAAAAAGAGAAGAAATAAAAGAAGAATTAAAAACAGGCAAAATAGATATTTTGGTGGGAACTCACGCTATCATACAAAGTGATGTGGAAGTTTTTAATCTTGGCATTGTCATAACCGATGAACAGCACAGGTTTGGAGTACGGCAAAGAGCACTTTTAAGCAAAAAGGGAGAAAACCCGGATGTTCTGGTAATGACAGCTACACCAATCCCAAGGACTATGGCCCTTTTTATATACGGCGATCTGGATATTTCGGTAATAAATGAACTTCCTCCGGGAAGGCAGAAGATAGAAACATATGCAGTAAAGCCGGCCATGAGGCAGCGGGTATACAATTTTGTAAGAAAAGAAGCGGAAAAGGGCAGACAGGCATATGTGGTTTGCCCAATGATTGAAGAATCGGATACATTAGAAGCTGAATCTGCCGTTGAAACCGCAGAAAGGCTTAGAAACACCTATCTCAAAGGATTAAATGTGGGTTTGATCCACGGCAAAATGAAGTCCGATGAAAAAGATGAAATAATGGTTAAGTTTAATGAGGGCAAAATAGATGTTTTGGTTTCGACAACTGTAATTGAAGTCGGTATTAATGTTCCAAACGCTACACTAATGGTTGTTGAAAATGCAGATAGATTTGGACTGTCGACACTTCACCAATTAAGAGGAAGAGTAGGCAGAGGAGAGCATAAATCCTACTGCATTTTGGTTTCCGATATGAATACGCAAAACAAACTGCAGAGAATGCAGGTTATGAAGGAAGTAAGGGATGGTTTTAAAATTGCCGAAGAAGATATGAAATTAAGAGGCACCGGGGAATTTTTCGGAACCAGACAGCATGGGCTGCCTGAATTAAGACTGGCAGACATTTTTAAGGATATTGACCTTTTAAGGATAACAAATATGCTAGCTAAGGATATAGTTTACAGCGGAAAAATTTTAGAAAAAGAATTTTGCATGCTGAAATTAAAAACCGAGCTGAAATTTAAAAAGCAAACACAAGAAATCACTTTGAATTAACTTTTAAAATCTGTATTTTATGTAAATAATTAATGGGGTTGACGGAGTATATAAAAATAATCGAGTGGATAAATTAATAATGCAACTACAACAGGAGGTGAACCTTAATGTCAAGGAACAATCATGTAGTTCCTGAAGCCAGCAGTGGTTTAGACAAGATGAAATTTGAGGTAGCCAGGGAAGTTGGAGTTGATTTAAAAGATGGTTATAATGGAGATATATTATCACGAGATGCAGGCAGAATAGGCGGCAATATGGTTAAAAAGATGATAGAAGCCTATGAAAGAAGCCTCGCAAACAATAAGTAAAAATAGTTTAAGAAAAGAGGGCTGTGTCTTAAGATACAGCCCTTACATAATAACAGCGCTATTTAAAAAACAATAAAAAAAAATAATACTGGTGAACTGCTTCACCAGTATAGGAAGAGGAGAAATTGAAGGAAGAGCTCTATGGGGAATTTAATTACTTTATATCAATATTGTGCACAAAAGATCAGGCGTTTATACAACAAAAATAAAAATATATTTCATTTTTTACATATATCAAGATAGTTAAATCCACAATAATATACATTAAGGATTGGCAAATTCGATATTGCTTTCTATAAATGCTTAAATATGCTAAAATTTAAAGGTATAAAAATGCAAATTTTTTAAAAACGATGGAGGTTTAATTCTTGCGTATAATTGCAGGAGATGCAAAAGGAAGAAAGCTCAATACACCTAATGGCACAGAAACCAGGCCTACATCCGACAAGGTAAAGGGCTCAATATTTAATATACTGGGCAGCAGCATAATCGATGCAAAGGTTTTAGACCTTTTTGCAGGCACCGGAAACTTAGGACTTGAAGCTTTAAGCCGCGGGGCACAAAGTTCAGTTTTCATAGATAAGAGCAGAGAAGCTATAAATATAATAAAAGAAAATGTAAGGCTATTGAAATATGACGATTTGTGCTATATATATAGTAATGATGCCTTCAGTGCTATCGATATTTTAGACAAAAAGGGACAACAGTTTGATATAATATTTATAGATCCGCCATATCATAAGGATATAATCCCTGAAATTTTAAACAAAATAATGGATAGCGGCATTCTTTTAAAGGACGGTATTATCATAGCTGAACATGATAATAAGGATGAAATCCCCCATAGAATAAAACACTTAGCTTTAATTAAAAGTTCAACTTATGGAGATACCACAGTTTCTTTTTATAAGAATATGGAGGAATAGATATGGAAAAGGCAGTGATATATCCCGGAAGTTTTGACCCGGTCACAAACGGGCATCTTGATATAATATATCGTTCGGCTAATATATTCGATAAGGTAATAGTGGCCGTTTTGGAAAATCCTCAAAAAAACCCCATGTTTACAAAGGAAGAAAGGGTGGCCATGCTAAAAGATGTCACCAAAGGCATAAAAAACGTAGAGATAGATTGTTTTTCCGGCCTCCTGATTCACTACATGAATGCTAAAAATGTTAAAATAATTATAAAAGGCTTGAGGGCAGTTTCAGATTTTGAATATGAGTTTCAGATGGCTCTTATGAATAACAAACTTAATCCTGAGGTGGAGACTTTATTTATGATGACAAATAATAAATACTCATATTTAAGCTCCAGTGCCGTTAAGCAGATAGCCATGTTCGGAGGGTGCATCAAGGATTTGGTGCCGGATAGTATAGTAACCGGCGTGCTTAAAAAAACAACATTAAAAAATGAGGTGAAATAAATGGATGTTCTTGAATTGATTGATCAGCTGGAGGATATTATTGAAAACAGTACTTCCATACCATTGGCAGGGAAAATCATACTTAACAAAGAAGACGTGATGGACATGCTTAAGGAAATAAGGCTGAGGCTGCCGGATGATTTTAAGCAAGCCCAGTGGATTACCCAGGAGAAGCAGAGAATATTAATCGATGCTCAAAGGCAGGCAGAAACAGTTTTCAAGGAAGCTGATCTGAGGGTTAAGCAAGAGATAGAACAGCATGACATAACTGTGGAAGCAACAAAAAGGGCGGCTGAGATTATTAATAGCGCTCAAAAAAATGCAAAAGAAATAAGATTGGGAGCCAAGGAATATGCCGACCAGCTTTTGGCCAACCTTGAAAAGAAGCTGGACAACAATGGGAGGGAGCTATCTCAGAAACTCCAGACAGAAACAAGGCAAATGCTGTCCATTATAGATAAAGATGTAATTAATCTCATTCAAATGGTAGAAAATGAAATAAACAATAAATTGGATGAAGTACGTGAAAACATAAAAGAACTAAAGAAAATCAGCGGTTAACAGCCGAATATATTTTCCTGACTATTGCGTATACAAGTGATACACTTATTACAAAGAGAAGGATAAGGGCAAATTGACCTGATGAAACAAACAGTCTGGATAAAAAGCTAATATTTTCGAATGTGTTAAGTCTATCGGAAAACACTGATAACACTTGAGATACATTGTTTTTATCCCATATTCCCAGCAATATATAAGCATAAAGTCCGGAAAACAGCCCGTGAAGCATTTTGCATAGTACATATATTTTCATATCAAGATCTGTGCTGCTTATCATACCTGCAACCTGCGCATGGACAGATAATCCGCTCCAGGATATTACGGTGCAGATGGCCAATATTTTTAAATTAACCATGGCATTTGCTGAAGCAATTAATTTACAGCCAACGGTTATTTCAAAAAATCCGGAGGCTGCAGACTGCAGAAAAGATTTTGAAGTTCCCGTAAAGCCAAGCAGCATATGCATTAAATCTGAAATTATAGATATTATGCCTGAGCTTGTCAAAAGGCGTATTATCACTGAAAATAATACAATAAAGCCGCCAATTAACAGCATGGAATTTACGGAATTTCTGACCGACTCGCTTAAGAGTTGGCCAAAAGGGCGTTTTTCATTTGAAAGTGTATGTTTTAAATTTAAAAATGCGCGTTTTATGTAACCTGATTGAGGCGGGACTTTTGTCCTGTCATTTTTTTTGTAAAACCTGAAAAGCAATCCTACGCTTAAAGCTCCAAGATAATGGGCGGATATAATCAATGACCCGTATTCTTTCATGTTTAGCATTCCTATGGCAACCGCACCTATTACATACAATGGCCCTGATGTGCTGCAAAAAGATAGCAGTCTTTGAGCCTCGCTTTTATTGCACATTTTGTTGTTATAAAGCTGAGCTACTATTTTAGAGCCCACTGGATAACCCGAGGTAACACTCATTATAAATGCAAAAGAGCCGCTGCCGGGAACATTAAAAATTGGCCTCATGACGGGCTCTAATAGCGTACCTATAAATCCAACCACACCTAAATTGATGAGTAATTCCGAGCCAATAAAGAAAGGCAGGAGAGAAGGAAATACAATGTTGAACCATAGATTCAGCCCATCCAATGCCGCCTTAAAGGATTCCCCGGGATACATTATAATTGCCAGAGTAAATATGATAATGCCAAAGCACAATAAAATTTTATTAAGCAGCGAATATTGTATGGCAAATTCCTTCACATATGCATATATCAATAAAAGTATAAGAATTATTATGCCTAAAAGTAAATAAAACATGATTCTCCAATCCCAAAATATATTAACACTACATTATATTTAAATAATTCATTATTATGATATAAGTTGGGGGCATTCCTTCGACCTTCCGCAGGTTAACTTCTCGAAAAGAGAAGGAGGTGCCCATAAACATTTTACTAGGAGTGGTTCAATGAAAAGACCTAAAGTTGCTCTAGCCTTAGGTGCCGGCGCATCAAGAGGACTCGCCCATATAGGCGTTATAAAGGGCTTGATTGAAAATAATATACCAATAGACATGGTGGCAGGTACGAGCGCCGGAGCTCTTGTAGGTGCCCTATATTGCTGCGGTGTGGATATTAAGGTGATGGAGCAAATCGCCCGCGGCATCCCTATGAAAAATCTCCTTGATTTATCTGTCCCCAAAATAGGTTTTGTAAAGGGCGGTAAAATAGAGTCACTCATAAAGCTGCTCACTAAAAATATGCGGATTGAAGACCTTAAAATACCCTTCAGAGCTGTTGCCACAAACCTTACCAGCGGCGAGAAGCTGGTTTTTGATAAAGGATTGATTTATAAAGCAGTAAGAGCTAGTATATCCATACCCGGCGTATTTACTCCAATTTACATGGATGATAATGTTTTGGTGGACGGATGCATACTGGAGCGAGTGCCGGTAAGCACGGCAAGGGACATGGGTGCAGATATAGTAATTGGTGTGGATGTGGGTTTTTCTTCTCTGAAAGGAAAGACCAGCAGCATCTTTGATGTGATTTTCAAATCCATTGATTTAATGCAAAAAGAGCTATTGAAAACTCAAATAATAGATGCAGACTTTTTAATTAAACCATACTTGAAAGATATCGACCCCACAAGATTTGACCAGGTTGACGAATGCTCCAATGAGGCATACGAAGTCACAAAGGAAGCCATACCTGTTATTAAGGATATTATAGAAAGTAAAATTTGTAAAACTGCATGAAGTATTTTTAAAGCCTCCGGATCAGGTTGATTTTGGAGGCTTTATATGTTATATATTTTTAATAGCGCTGTAAGAATAAAAGATTAGTTTACAATAAAAAACTTAGCATATCAAGGATTTATTGAATTCTTTTTGCTCCAATGATGATCAGTAATACTGAAATCAATATTTCAGTAACAATAATAAATTTGATAATTGGATGTATAGCATCAAATACCGAGGCTTTACCTATGCCGCCATTAATCATAGCATAGCGAAAATAAAACTCATATGCAATAATTACAAAGGTCATTTTAGTTAAAGCACCAAACAGCAATTTTAATCCACTTTTAAACATTATACCAACCCCTTAGTTTATTGTGAAAATTAATAGCCTTACCTTATTTTAACATATATTTTGAGTAAAACAGTTAGTAAAGTGCATGTAAAAAATTTATTAAATCTTTAGATAAATTACATCGTAGCACTTCAGAACTGTTACCGCAAATTTGACAAATGGATAGAAGCTGTTTGACAAAGGATCTAAATCATATCTATACCCGACGTATTTACTCAAGTTTATATTGGTTCCAATGTATTGATGGGCACCTGCGTGTTGGAGTGCGGTAAGTAAGTAATAACTAATTTTAAAAAAATAATTCTTTTATAAACTTTTTTTACGTTTTACACTCTTATATATAGTACAGTAAAATTTAGGAGGTATTTGATTATGAATAAGAGAAAGGCAGGAATAATCACTATAATATGCTTGATACTCTCTATTCCCTTGGGTAATCTGACAGGAATTATATTAAATGCGGTAAATCAAATACATGTTTATTCTTTAGATATATATACTATCACAAGCACTATCATCTTTGTTATAGCTTCGTTGGTATACTATAACGCTTTCAAGGAATAACAGTAAACGCCGGTTGCAGAAGTAAAAGAAATCGTTAATCATGTATAAAATCTGTACTTAGTCATTTAGTAAAGATATAGTATACTTATAGGCATGGAAGCTTATGGAAATAATACATTTTTTGGAGGTGATATTTTTGAGAGAAATTCGGTTTATAGGAGTATTTTTAGCCACAATTTTATTTTCAATTATATTTTCAACGATAATTCCGGGTGGAGATGAAAACACCAAGGTTATATTATGCGCTATTGCTATTTTGACCAGTGTTGTAGCAGAAGCTGCACGTGATATTATTAAAAAAATAGATGAAAATAAAAATATATAAAAAGCCTGAGATAAATTATAGCATCTCAGGCTTCTTGTAAAAATCCATTCCGCCTTTTCTTAAATGGGGATTTTTATGTACTGTGTTATAGATATCCGTAGCCCTGATATCAAGCTCAATCATTTCATGGAGATATTTATTGTCATATCTTTTGTAATCAGCTGTATTAGTTATTATAGGCAAGGTACAAGTCTTCTTCATTCGGTGGAGAAGCTCTTTTCCTTTTTCGGAAAAGCCAAGGACTCTTATATACTGAGGGCCACCTGCCTCCTTAAGGCGTAATAATTGATCTCTTGTTAAGCCTAATAGGGAATGAATAAGAATGCGTCCGATTCTGGTTTCGGTATACCTTTTGGATTTGATATCTGAAATAAGCTCTTCTAATGTGCAGCTGCTAATAGCGGCCTTTTTTATTTTGTGCTCTAAGCCTTCGTTTACATCCATTATTTCGGATATTTCTCTTAGGCTCATTCTGCGTAAAATATATAAAATGGACTGACAAAAATCTTCAAAGAATACAGGGCCTTTATCTGTTTCAAACTGCCTTTTAAGTATTTCATATGAAGAGTCAGGCAACTGGCTTGATAAAAGGTCAAATTGTCCTAATTTTAACGATTTTCTTATAGCTGTAGCACTTGATAAATTGTCAATAAGAATAGTATCATTATAATTAGAAGACAATCTTTTTATTGTAACAGGCCGTATGGAACTGTTAAGCCTTATGAGCCATTTTATATATTCCAGTCCCAATATATTATTGGAGGATTGAAGCATAGAATTAAGCATATTATAATCCAAGTGGTCAGTATCATTCTTTGATAAATATTTAAGCAGTGCATTGGCCCTTGATTGAGCAAAGGATTTTCCAGAAGTTAATTCCTGCTTTAAATATTTTTTATATTCATAAGGCTCGGTACTTATAATATTTGCAATTTTATTAAGCAGTTTTACATCACCGATTTCACTGCCGAAGCAAACTGTATCAATTATCCCTAAACTCTGTAGCAATGAAATGGAGCCATAAGCAAAAAATTCGGCACTTTGTACGCAATAAATTACAGGTATTTCAATAACCAGGTCTATTCCGGACTCAAGAGCCATGCGAGTTCGTGCCCATTTGTCCACAACGCTTGGTTCACCGCGCTGGACAAAATTACCGCTTATAACACAAACTGAATTTTTTGCTTGTGTTATATTCAAAGAGGTATTAAAATGATATATATGGCCATTATGTAATGGATTATATTCGACAATTAAACCAAGTACTGACAAAATCATCACCTCATACATTATTATATATTATTATTTTAAAGCATGAAATTAAATTTTATTTATTGAGTTAAATATATTTCATTTATAAGCAAATCATATAATTATGAAATTATTTATTTGCTACTGGATGTTAAATTTTGCACATGGAGGTAGTATTATATGGACGTTATGAAAAATATTTGGGAAAAAGCAAAAACTAATATAAAGAAGATAGTATTGGCCGAGGGAACAGAACCCAGAGTTATTGTAGCTACTTCCAAAATATTAAAAGAAGGTCTTGCTGATATAGTTCTTTTAGGAGATGAAAATAAGATAAAGCTAACAGCAGCAGAAAACAATGTAAGTATTGAAGGTGCTGAGATTATTGATCCGGTAAAATCCGATCACTTTGAAAATTATGTGCAATATTTTTATGAACTGAGAAAAAATAAGGGCATGACTCGGGAAAAAGCCTATGATACTATGAAAAACGTCCTTTATTTCGGTACCATGATGGTAAAATTAGGCCATGCAGACGGTATGGTAGCAGGCTCTATTAATACTACAGGTGATTTATTGAGGCCGGCATTGCAGATAATTAAAACCATGCCGGGAATCTCAGTTGTATCAAGTACCTTTGTCATGGTCTTAAAAGATAAGCAATATGGTGAAGGCGGAGTGCTGCTTTTTGCTGACTGCGCCGTAAACCCGGATCCGGATGCTGAGGAACTTGCATCTATTGCAGTTTCGACGGCGATGACGGCAAAAACATTAATTGGGATTGAACCTCGCATTGCAATGCTTTCCTTCTCCACAAAGGGCAGTGCAAAGCATGATATGGTTGAAAAAATCGTTGATGCTACAAATTTAGTAAAAGAGATGGACCCCGACATTGAAATAGATGGAGAGATGCAGGCAGATGCAGCTTTGGTTCCTTCTGTTGCAAGGCTTAAAGCTCCTGACAGCGATGTCGCAGGAAAGTGCAATATTTTGATTTTCCCTGATTTACAGTCAGGAAACATAGGTTATAAGCTGGTTCAAAGACTGGCAGGAGCAGAAGCTATAGGACCTATATCACAGGGTTTTGCAAAGCCTATAAACGATTTATCAAGGGGATGCAGTTCGGACGATATCGTCAATGTTACGGCCATAACTGCTGTTCAGGCTCAGAATCAATAGGAAAAATAAAAGGAGTTACTTCTATGAATGTATTGGTAATAAACTGCGGAAGCTCATCATTAAAATATCAATTGATTGAAATGACTGATGAAGAAGTATTAGCCAAAGGTTTGGTGGAACGGATAGGTCTTGAAGGTTCGGTTTTAACCCACAGGCCTAAAGATATGGATAAAATAATAATAGAAAAGGATATGAAGGACCATAAAGAAGCCGTAAAGCTGGTGCTTGAAGCTCTTGTTGATAAAAACCATGGAGTGATTAAAAGCATGGATGAGATTACAGCCGTAGGTCACAGAGTTGTGCATGGAGGAGAAAAATATTCCGGTTCGGTATTGATAGATGATGTTGTCATGAATGTTCTGAAGGAATGCTCTGCAATTGCACCGCTTCACAATCCTCCTAATATAATAGGTATAAATGCATGCAGGGATTTAATGCCTGATGTGCCTATGGCAGCGGTCTTTGATACTGCTTTCCATCAGACAATGCCTGATTATTCATACATGTATGCACTGCCATATGAATATTACGAAAAATTCTCCATTAGAAAATACGGTTTTCATGGTACTTCACATAAATATGTATCTATTAAGGCCGCAGAAATGTTAAACAAACCTTATAATGAATTAAAAATCATAACCTGTCATTTAGGAAACGGCTCCAGCGTTGCCGCTGTAAAAAACGGAAAATCCGTTGATACAAGCATGGGCTTTACACCATTGGAAGGATTGATGATGGGAACCAGGTCGGGAGATTTAGACCCGGCTATAATTGATTATCTTGCTTCAAGAGAAGGCATGACCATATCTGAAATCAATAATGTTTTAAACAAAAAATCCGGTTTTTTGGGAGTTTCCGGCGTAAGCAGCGACAGCAGAGATATAGAAAATGCTGCTAAAGAGGGGAATAAAAGGGCTCAGATGGCTTTTTCAATGTTCTGTTATAGGGTTAAAAAATATATAGGGGCATATGCTGCTGCCATGGGCGGTGTGGACACAATCGTGTTCACAGCAGGGATTGGTGAAAATTCTATTCCCACCCGAGAAAAAATATGCGAGGATATGGAGTTTTTGGGAATAACTATAGATAAGGAAAAAAACAAGATAAGAGGAAAGAAAGAAGACATAAGTGCAGCTGGCGCAAAGGTAAGGGTGCTCATAATACCCACTGACGAGGAGATGATGATCGCAAGGGAAACCAGGGAAATAGCGGCATGTAAATAGTAATAAAAATAGGCAGTCTGCCTGTTTTTTAAGTTAAATATTTCTTGACATATTTAAGCAGAGTTTATATAATTATCTGTGTCGTGTATTTGGGGTGAATATATGATTGTTAATCTTTCAAACATATTGAAAAGAGTCGACTCAAGTTTAGAAGTAAATGATGAGATGTTCTTACCTTTAATAAACTATAATAATGAAGATATCCCTTTAAAAACTCCTCTTAAAGTAGAAGCAATCATTATGAACAGGGGAGAATACTTAACAGTAGAGGGTAAATTAAAATGCGTACTTAATCTGAAATGCTCAAGGTGCCTGGAAACCTTCGAATATAACCTGGAGTGTGATTTTGAGGAGCGGATATCAAGTAAAGAGGAAGAGGTTGACTTCATATATTTTGAAGGCGATTCAATAGATTTAACAGATATAATAGTAAATAATATACTGCTGAATCTCCCTATGAAAGTAGTTTGCAAGGAAGAATGCAAAGGATTGTGTCATCAGTGTGGGAGCAATATGAATGTTAATCAATGTGATTGCTCTGATAATACTACGGATCCTAGATTAGCAGTTTTGAAAAAGTTATTAAAAGACAGCTAAGGAGGTGTTTTTAATGGGTAATCCTGCAAGAAAATTTTCTAAAGCAAGAACAGCAACAAGAAGAGCAAACTGGAAATTAAGCCTACCTGGTATTGTAGAGTGTCCGCAGTGCCATGAGCAGATGCTTTTCCATAGAGTATGTAAAAATTGTGGTTATTATAGAGGAAAATCTGCTGTTGAAGCGGATAACAAATAGGAAGTCCTTAGGGCTTTCTTTTTTTATGTCTTTTAAAACCCGTATTTAAATATTGATTTTTATTTTTCTATACTATATACTTTAACTTAGTAACTGGTCATAATATTAAGTAACATTTCAGGGGTGGTAATGATGGTTAACAAGCGTCCTACTAAAAAGGATAGGCAAAAGAATTTAGTCGATGCTTTAAACAGCGACCCTTTTTTAACGGATGATGAATTAGCTGAGAAGTTCGATATCTCTGTACAGACTATAAGGCTGGACAGAATGGAATTGAAAATCCCGGAATTAAGGGAAAGAGTCAAAAACGTTGCTGAAAACAATTTTCTCAAGGTAAAATCCATAAGAGGACAGGAGTTCGTAGGAGAGCTTATTGATATTCAACCGGGAAAAAGCGCCATTTCCATTTTGGATACCAGCAAAGACATGGTTTTTGAAAATTCCCAGGTAGTGAAGGGGCAGCACATATACGCCCAGGCAGAATCTATTGCCCTTGCCATAATTGATGCTCATTCGGCTTTGACAGGAGTTGCAAACATCAAATACAAAAGGCCGGTTTTGGCAGGTGAAAAGCTGGTTGCCAAGGCAGAGGTAATAAGGCAGAGGGGAAACAGATTTTTTGTTTGGGTTATGATTTACATCAAGCAGCAGGAAGTATTCCGAGGCAAATTTGTTTTGGTTTCAATGGATGACCAGGAGGGGATATAAATGAAGGTTGTTATTGACGGAATGGGTGGAGACAATGCCCCAAGTGCGGTTGTAGAGGGCAGTGTACTTGCAGTTTCAGAATATGATATCCATATAATTATTGTGGGCGATTCAAAGCTTATAGAACAAGAATTGAATAAACATACATACGATAAGTCAAAGATTGAAGTAATACATACTTCGGAAGTGATATCCACCAACGAGGCTCCCGTTATGGCCATAAGGCGTAAAAAGGATTCCTCCATGGCAGTAGGAATGAAGCTTGTAAAAGAAGGAAAAGCAGAAGCCTTTATTTCAGCGGGAAGTACCGGGGCATTGCTTGCCGGAGCCCTCTTTATAATCGGAAGGATAAAGGGCATTGACAGACCGGCATTAGCTCCCATCCTGCCGGGCAAAAACGGCGGATATATGGTGGTGGATGTAGGTGCCAATACAGACTGCAAACCTAAGCACCTTTTACAGTTCGCCAAGATGGGCAGTATTTACTTTAAGCAGGTTCTAAAGGCCGAGAATCCCAAAGTTGGATTGGTTAACATAGGAACCGAGGAAGAAAAGGGAAACGAGCTTACTAAGGAAACTTTCGGATTATTGAAAGATTCGGGGCTTAATTTTGTGGGCAATGTTGAGCCCAGGGAAATTCCTGCCGGTGATATACAGGTTTTAGTATGCGATGGATTTGTAGGAAATACTATATTGAAAATGTTTGAGGGAACAGCATATCTTCTTCTTGATGCCCTTAAAGAAGAATTTATGAGCACTGCAATATCAAAGGTAGGTGCCCTTCTTCTTAAAAGTTCCTTTAAGAGGTTTAAAAAGAAATTTGATTATACGGAATATGGCGGTGCGGCATTTTTAGGAGTGGAAGGAGCAGTTATTAAAGCTCATGGAAGTTCTAATGCCTATGCCATAAAAAATGCCGTAAGGCAGGCTAAACTGTTTATTGAAAATGACACATTGGGCAAAATCAGTGAAAGCATCAAAGATACTCAAAATGAAAGCGAGGATTAAGAATAAAAAGACTGGGGTGACTGCAATATGAGTTTTAATAAAATATATGCCAGAATATCCGGAACAGGGAGCGGATTGCCTGAAAAGGTACTGACCAATGCCGACCTTGAAAAAATGGTGGACACCAGCGATGAATGGATAACAAGCCGTACGGGTATTAAAGAAAGAAGAATAGCAAGGAATGATGAAGCAGCTTCAGATATAGGCACCATAGCGGCTAAGAATGCATTAGCGGATGCAGGTTTGAAACCTGAAGAGGTGGATTTGATAATTGTATCAACTGTAACTCCTGATATGATTTTCCCTTCCACAGCATGCATAATACAAAAGAACATTGAAGCTTTAAATGCAGCTGCCTTTGATATAGAAGCCGCATGCACAGGTTTTATATATGGTATAACCGTAGCTGCACAATTTATAGAAAACGGTTTTTATAAGAATGTTCTTGTTGTAGGTGTTGATGTGCTATCAAAAATAACCAACTGGCAGGACAGGAATACCTGCGTTCTCTTCGGAGACGGAGCAGGCGCCGTTGTATTGACGGCAAGTGATAAGCCGGGAATAATGTCTGGCTTTTTAGGATCTGACGGCAATGGGGGCAAGAGCTTATGTTGTCTTGCAGGAGGTTCAAGGATGCCTGCAACGGAGGATACAATTTCAAAAGGACTTCACTATATTGCAATGGAAGGCAGTGAGGTATTCAAGTTTGCCGTAAAGACGCTGCCGGAAGCAGTTATCAGTGCGCTAAACAAGTGTAATCTTACAGTTGAGGATATCGACTGGCTCATTCCCCATCAGGCAAACACCAGAATAATAGAGTCAGCAGCAAAGAAGCTTGGGATTCCTATGGAAAAGACCATGGTAACCCTTGATAAATACGGTAATAATTCATCGGCGACAATACCTATTGCCATAGATGAATATGCAAGATTAAAAAGAATAAAAGATGGTGATATACTGGCACTGGTAGGGTTTGGCGGAGGCTTAACCTGGGGTGCATCAATTATTAAATGGCAGAAATGAGGGATGTTAAAATGTTAAATACAAAGCTTTGTGATATATTGGGCATAAAATATCCGATAATTCAAGGGGGGATGGCTTGGGTAGCCACCGGGGAGCTTGCTGCGGCGGTTTCAAATGCAGGAGGCTTAGGTATTATAGGCGCCGGCAATTCACCTGTAGAAGTTGTAAAAAAGAACATAGGCATAGCCAAGAGTCTCACAGATAAGCCTTTCGGCGTAAACGTAATGCTTCTTTCTCCCTACGCAGAAGGAGTAATGGAGCTTTTATTTGAGGAAAAAGTAGCCGTTGTTACAACGGGTGCTGGCAATCCGGGAAAATATATAGAAAGGTTGAAATCCTTAGGCATTAAAATAATACCTGTAGTTCCGTCAGTTGCCCTGGCAAAGAGGATGGAAAAGGAAGGCGTAGATGCGGTAATTGCAGAAGGTACAGAATCAGGCGGCCATATTGGCGAATTGACAACAATGGCACTGGTTCCCCAGGTAGTTGATGCCGTTAATATTCCCGTAATAGCCGCCGGCGGTATAGCAGACGGTAGAGGACTTATTGCTTCCCTTGCCCTTGGTGCCGTAGGGGTGCAGATTGGAACGAGATTTGTTTGCTCAGACGAATGTACGGTACATGAAAATTATAAAAAAGCCATAGTTAACGCAAAGGATAGGGATGCCGTAGCTACAGGCCATTCGACAGGCCACCCTGTAAGATGCCTTAAAAATAAGCTCACCCGTGAATTTGAGAAACTGGAAAGCGCTAAAGCTCCTGCAGAGGAGTTAGAGAAGCTTGGAATAGGAAGGCTTAAAGCTGCAGTAGTAGATGGAGATATGGAGATGGGCTCTGTAATGTCGGGACAAATAGCAGGTATGATAAAGGATATCAAACCCTGCAGTGAAATTATAAACGATATTATCGAAGAAGCACAAAAGGTATCCCGCAATATTTCAAGCTTATTTTAGGAGGCATATATGGACAAAATTGCATTCTTGTTTTCAGGGCAGGGTTCGCAGTATGTGGGCATGGCAAGGGACCTTTATAACAATTACGAAACTGTGAGAAATACCCTTGACACGGCAGATGGCATACTGAATGAAAACCTGACAGGTATAATATTTGAAGGGCCTGAGGATAAGTTGAAGCTCACTGAAAATACTCAGCCGGCCATACTCGCAGTATCCATAGCCATTATGAATTTATTGGTTAAAGAGGGTATTGAACCTGATGGCGCACTGGGTTTAAGCTTAGGCGAATATTCAGCATTGACAGCTTCTGGCATATTAAGCTATGAGGATGCTCTTCCCCTGGTAAGAAAGAGGGGCAGGTTTATGCAGGAAGCCGTACCTGAAGGAAATGGCTCCATGGCAGCAATTATAGGATTATCGAGGGAAGATGTTTTATCTTTAGTGCAAGAAGCATCCATTGCAGGAATTGTTGAAGCAGTAAATTTCAATTGCCCCGGACAGATAGCTGTTGCAGGCGAGGTTGCAGCCGTTAATAAGGCTGTTGAACTTGCAAAGGAAAAAGGAGCAACCAAATCTGTGATGCTTCAGGTAAGCGCACCCTTTCATTCCAGCATGCTAAAAGCAGCAGGGGATAAACTCAATATTGAGCTTAATAAGCTTAAATTTAATAAGGGTAAAATACCTGTCCTTGCAAACCTTGACTGTGAATACTATGGGGATAATAGGGAAAGAGTTATTGATAAGCTTACAAAGCAGGTTTACAATGCGGTTCTTTTTGAGGATTGCATAAAAAAAATGATAAATGACGGATATAACGTGTTTGTAGAAGCAGGCCCAGGAAGAGCTTTAAATTCTTTTGTCAAAAGAATAGATAAAAACGTAAGGCTCTTAAACGTAGAAGATATTAAGTCCCTTGAAAAAACTATATCGTCATTGAAGTAAGAAAATGGGAGGTAAACCAAATGGACTTAAAAGGCAAAACTGCCCTTGTAACCGGGGGTGCAAGGGGTATCGGAAAAGCCATAGCCATAAAGCTGGCTGAGGCCGGTGCCAATATTGTCATAAATTATTCGGGAAGTGTTGAGGCTGCAAAAGAGACGGTGGAGCAATTACAGGCTTTGGGTGTTTCAGCCATGTCAATCAAGGCAGATGTTTCAAAATTGGATCAGGTCGAGAGCTTGATGGATGAGGTGGTAAAAAATTATGATTCCATAGATATACTTGTGAATAATGCAGGTATAACAAAGGATACCCTTATAATGCGCATGACGGAAGAAGACTTTGATACTGTAATAACAATTAACCTTAAAGGGACCTTTAATTGTATAAAAGCTGCAACAAAATATATGATTAAAAAAAGGTCAGGAAAAATCGTCAATATATCATCTGTCGTCGGAGTTATAGGTAATGCGGGCCAGGCCAATTATTCAGCCTCAAAGGCAGGCATAATAGGCCTTACTAAATCAGCTGCAAGGGAGCTTTGCACAAGAAATATAAATGTAAACGCTATAGCTCCTGGATTCATTGCCACAGATATGACGTCTGAGCTTCCGGAAAAAATAAAAAATGAATATATGGATAAGATACCTTTTAAAAGGTTCGGTTCAGCTGAAGATATTGCAAAGGCTGCAGTCTTTCTCAGCAGCGAAATGTCAGATTATATAACAGGACAGGTAATTAATGTTGACGGCGGAATGGTTATGTAATATTATCAGTATATGAATTTTATTCCATGTATCGTATATTTTGAGGGGAGGTGAAAGTAATGGTATTTGACAAGGTAAAAGAAATTATAGTTGAGCAGCTAGGAGTGGATGCCGAAGATGTATCTTTGGAATCATCATTCATTGATGATTTGGGTGCTGACTCCCTTGATATAGTAGAACTTATAATGGCTTTAGAAGAGGAATTCGACTTGGAGATTCCGGATGAAGAAGCGGAGAAGTTCCCTACAGTAGGTGATGTAGTCGAATATATCAAAGAACATACAGAAAATGAATAATAAAAGTCCCGAGTAACTTCGGGGCTTTCCTATAAATATAGATAAAATAATTGCAGGAGGAAAAGATGAAGAAGAGAGTTGTGGTAACAGGACTTGGAGCTTTGTCACCCCTGGGAATTGGAACTGAGGAGCTCTGGAAAGGCTTGAAAAACGGCAAGTCCGGAGTTTCATATATAACCAGGTTTGACGCAACTGACTATCCTGCCAGGATTGCTGCTGAAGTTAAAGGCTTTGACGCCGAGAACTTTATGGACAAAAAAGAAGCAAAGAGGATGGATAGGTTCACTCAATTTGCCGTTGCTGCTTCAAAAATGGCACTTGGGGATGCTGAAATAAATAACCTTGAGCCTTCCAGAACAGGCGTAATATTAGGCTGCGGTATAGGCGGCATGGAAACTATGGAGGATCAGTATAACACCCTGTTTACAAAAGGACATAAAAGGATAAGCCCTTTTTTTGTACCCATGATGATAGGAAACATGGCCGCCGGACAGGTTGCTATGGCCTTTAATGCACAGGGTATCAATGAAACTATAGTCACTGCATGTGCATCGGGAACCAATGCCATTGGCGACGCCTTCAGGGTTATAGAGCGCGGAGATGCCGATATTGTGATAACGGGAGGAACCGAAGCTTCCATAACACCGATAGCCGTAGCAGGTTTTTGTTCATTGAAGGCATTATCAACAAGAAATGACGAACCGTCAAAAGCTTCCCGCCCCTTTGATAAAGACAGAGATGGCTTTGTAATGGGCGAAGGAGCCGGTATACTCATTTTAGAAGAGCTGGAGCATGCCTTGAAAAGAGGAGCTAAAATTTATGCCGAGGTTGCAGGATATGGCTCAAGCTGTGATGCTTACCATATGACTTCACCGGCACCGGGAGGAGAATTTGCAGCACAGGCAATGAAAAAAGCCATAGAGGATGCAGGAATAACACCTAAGTATGTAGATTATATAAATGCACACGGTACATCTACGGAATTAAACGATAAATTTGAAACCCAGGCAATTAAACTTGTATTTGAAGACCATGCGGATAAGGTAGCCATAAGCTCCACAAAATCAATGACGGGACATCTTTTAGGTGCGGCAGGCGGTATTGAAGGAGTTATAATGGCACTGGCAATAAAGAACAGCTTTGCACCGCCTACCATAAACTATGAGAATCAAGATGAAGAATGTACTCTTGATTATATACCCAATGCAGGCAGGGATATGAAAATAAATTATGCCATGTCAAATTCTTTTGGTTTTGGCGGGCATAATGCGGTAATAATATTTAAAAACTATTAATGAAATATCATATAGGGCGCAAATGGAATTGTCTTTATTGACATGATTTCTTTTCTGTGTCCTATAATTTTTGCGGAGGATATAATGCACAGCATAGATAACCAAAGGCTTAATTTAATAAATGAGCTGGAAGAAAAAACAAGATACGAGTTTAAGAATAAGCAGCTATTGAATATAGCTTTAACTCACAGTTCATATGCAAACCAATATGACCTTCCTTATGCTGAGCATAATGAAAGGCTGGAATTTTTGGGAGACTCCGTACTAAGCCTTGTTATAAGCGAGCACATATTCAATTTAAACAGGAGCAATACCGAGGGCAAGCTGACAAAAATGAGGGCGGGAATTGTGTGCGAGGCATCCCTTTATCAATTTGCAAAGGACCTGAATTTAGGTAAATACATGCTAATCGGCAAAGGAGAAGAGATGACGGGCGGAAGGGAGAGGACCTCCATTCTAGCCGATGCATACGAGGCTTTAATTGCTGCCATTTATATAGACGGAGGATATGATAAGGTAAGAAAATTCATTATAAGCAATTTTTCTGATATTTTGAACCTTTCGTCAGTTGGTGAGGTAATTAAAGATTACAAATCAAGACTTCAGGAGTTTGTACAAAAAGACCCGGGAGCAGTTTTGAGGTATGAAACTGAAAAAGAAGAAGGTCCTGCCCATAACAGATTCTTTTACGTCAAATTGAGCCTCAATGATAAGTTCATAAGCCGGGGAACGGGAAAAAGCAAAAAAGAGGCAGAGCAAGAAGCAGCTAAATTTGCCATTGAAGTATTAGGTGAAGAAAAATGAAAAAGCATTATATAATTCCTATCTTCGTACCTCATAAGGGCTGTACTCATGACTGCGTCTTTTGTAATCAAAAGAGGATAACCGGTCAGATTGGTAATGTAGACAATACCTTTGTTGAAGAGGAGATAAAAAAATACTTAAATACCATACCTAGGCTTGATAATTATATTGAAGTATCCTTCTTCGGAGGCAGCTTTACCGGTCTTCCTATTAATGAACAGATTGAGCTATTAAAACCGGCAAAAGCCGCCCTTGATAACAGCTTTATTGATGCAATAAGGCTGTCCACAAGGCCGGATTACATAAATGAAGAAATACTAAAAATTTTAAAAGAATACGGTGTTTCCATTATAGAGCTTGGAGTACAGTCACTGGATAATGATGTGCTGCAATTGTCAAACAGAGGTCACTCAAGGGAAGATGTTTATAAATCTTCTGCCCTAATAAAAGAATGGGGTTTCCGCTTAGGCCTTCAAATGATGATTGGCCTTCCGGGGGACAGTGAAAAAAAGGATATACAAACAGCAAAGGAATTTGTTAAGATCAATCCTGAGATGGTCAGAATATATCCTGCCCTCGTTATAAAAGACACCTATATGGAGGATATGTATAAAGAAGGTATATACACTCCTTTAACGCTAAGTGAAGCTGTTAATATATCTGGAAAGCTTTACCTTATATTTGAGAAGGCTGATATAAATATTATAAGGATCGGGCTGCAGCCTACGGAAAATATAACAGAGGGAAGGGATTTGGTTGCAGGACCCTTTCATCCGTCCTTCCGAGAGCTTGTTGAATCAAAATTATTAAACGACATGATCAGATATATGGCTTCAAATAACGCCATAAAATCATTTGAAATAGAAGTAAATGAAAAGATGCTTTCCAAGGTATATGCAGCAAAGAAATTATACTTCATGAATACCGTTAAAGCCTTGGGGATGAAGGAGATTAAGGTAAAAGTAAAAGAGGATATACCAATAGGCACCATAAGGCTTAAAAGTGAGGAAATAAGTCAAATATTGTCTATAAAAGACTATTCTTTAATAATATGAAAAAGAAGGAATTTATAACCAATTATAGAATATAATCTGTGGATGTATCTATGGAAAAAATTTCTATCTTTAATATTATTAGGGAGGTATATTCTATGGAAGTACTAAAAGTATCAGCTCAATCACAGCCTAAATCCGTTGCCGGTGCCCTTGCCGCCGTTTTAAGAGAAAGAGCAGTTGCCGAGCTTCAAGCCGTCGGTGCGGGAGCAGTCAATCAAGCAGTAAAAGCAATTGCCATAACAAGAGGGTTTGTTGCGCCCAATGGCATTGATCTTGTTGTCATCCCTGCTTTTGCAGAAATCGATATCGATGGGGAGGAAAGGACGGCTATTAAATTCATAATAGAGCCAAGATAAATAAAAACCTGCTTTAATTAGCAGGTTTTTATTTGGTGAGGTCGCTTTTGATGCGGTATAAAAGTTATTTCATCTTTAATTTGACATATTCTGCGTTAAAATTTAAAATGTTATTAAGTATATTTTTGTACATTTTTGTTTTGTATATTAGTCTGTTAGGGGGAGTTCGTATGAAATCAAAGCATAGGACTTTTTTTTATAGAATTGTAACCATACTAATGGTTTTAATATTTTTGCTTTCCGTCGTAGGAATAGGCATTGAACTACTTATAAATTACTAAAAGGAATATGGATTTAACAATACTCTAGTATAAATTGTCATGGGAGAGGTGCTGTCTTTGTATCTTAAAAAGATTGAGGTAAAAGGTTTTAAATCCTTTGCAGATAGAATAGAACTGGAACTGGATAAGGGTATTACAGGGGTTGTAGGACCAAACGGAAGCGGAAAAAGCAATATATCCGATGCCGTAAGATGGGTTTTAGGAGAGCAGAGCGCAAAAAGCTTGAGAGGCGGAAAAATGGAGGACGTAATTTTCGCCGGCACAGACATAAGGAAGCCCTTAGGCTATGCTGAGGTGGCCATTACCATAGACAACCAGGATAGCATGCTTCCTATCGATTACAGCGAAGTCATCATTGCAAGAAGAATGTACCGTTCCGGTGAAAGTGAATATTCCATTAATAAAGTTAACTGCAGGCTTAAAGACATTACTGAATTATTCATGGATACAGGGGTGGGCAGAGAAGGCTATTCAATAGTAGGACAAGGAAGAATTGATGAAATTTTAAGCGCCAAGCCGGAAGACAGAAGAGAAATATTTGAAGAAGCCGCCGGAATCGTAAAATACAAAACCAGGAAGCAGGAGTCTGAAAAGAAGCTGGATGCTACCGAACAAAATATCGTGAGGCTTGATGACATTATAAATGAGCTCAATAGCCAGCTGGAGCCTTTGATGATTCAGTCGGAAAATGCCAGGAAATTTTTGGATACCAGAGAAAAGCTTAAAGTATTGGAGCTTAATATTCATGTTATAAACATAGAGAAGATTAAAGAAAAATTAACGGGAGTAAATGACCTTATGTCTGGCCTTGAAGCCGAGTTTAAGGATAAAACCTCAAGAATTTCTGAAATAGACAATGAATACTTATCCGTTAAAGGCATCATTCAGAAAATGGATGAGAGCATTTCAAGAATGCAGCAAGAGATACATAACATTGATAATGAGATTGAAAGGCTTCAAGGCGAAGGCAATGTTTTGAATGAAAAGACCTCCAATATTGAAAAGAATATCATAAGAATAGATGAGGAAATAAAAAAAGAAGCCTGTGAAATAGACAAAATGAAAAAGAACTTTGAGGAAATAGATTTAAGCCTTACTCAGTCAACAGAAGTCTTAAAAGAGCAGATGGAGCTGCTTGAAGAGAAAAATAACCGTTTTGTGACATTAAACAGCAGTATTGCTGAGAAGAACGATTATATAGAAAATATGAAGTCCGAAGTCATAGAAATACTAAATATGATAGCTGATAAAAGAAGCTCCGTAAACAGTTATATTACATTTAAAAGCAATATAGAAAAAAGAAAAGGTCAGGCTGTTATCGAAAGCCAAGAAAAAGAAAAAGATAAATTACGATTGGAAAATGATTATGCTAAATGTAATGAGGAATTAAAAACATATAAGAAGAACCTGGAAGAGGAAAAGGACATAATTGAAAAAATCGAAAAGGGCAGAGCAGATACTTTTAATGAAAAAAAGAAAATAGATGAAAGAATATATGATATAAACGGCAAGCTTCAGTCAATGCAGGCACGCCATAGGGTGCTTCATGAAATGGAAGAGGATTTTGAAGGCTATAACAAAAGCGTTAAGGAGATAATGAAGCTTAGAAAGAATAAAAAGTATTCAGAGGGGATATGCGGTGTTGTTGCAGACTTAATTCATGTGCCGGAAAAATATGAGGTTGCAGCTGAAATCGCATTGGGTCCAGCCTTACAGAACATCGTCACTGAAAATGAAATGTGGGCGAAGGACTGCATTGAATACTTAAAAGAAAATAAATACGGAAGGGCCACCTTCCTCCCCCTGACCACCATAAAGGGGAGGGATATTTCTTCAAATGAGTCTCTGGTTAAAATCATGCCGGGCTTTTTAGGCTTTGCCAATGAGCTTATTACCTATGAAAAAAAATACTTTAATATCATAAAAAGCCTTTTAGGGAGAGTAATAGTGGCAGATAATATGGATAATGCCATTGGGATTGCAAAAAAAATAAGTTATTCCATGAAGGTAGTCACTTTAGAAGGGGAGGTCATAAACTCCGGCGGTTCTTTTACAGGCGGAAGTCTGAATCAAAGAACAGGTAACATATTAAGCAGAAAAAGAGAGCTTGAAGAATTAGAAAGAAATATTAAAAAACTCAATGAATCCCTTTATGTGGCAAACAAAAAGAAGGTTGAAATCGACAGTACATTGAATGAATTGGATATCAATGCAAAGGAAAGAACGGAAAAGAAACATTCTTTGGAAATGATGCTGACTACATTGGATAACAGGCTTACACAGCTTAAATCAGAAATCCAGAGGGCGGCAGCCGATATAGCTTCATTGAATACAGAAATAATTCAGCTTGACATGGAAAATGACGAGGTATCAAAGAAAATAACTCTTGAATCTGCTGAGTTAAGGGAATATGAAGCAAGGAGTTTTAACTTAAATACCGATATACAGAATGAACAATCGGGAATAAAGGATTTTCTTAATGATAAGGATGAACTTATAAACGAGATCACTTCCATAAAGGTAAAAGCAGCCCAATGCGAGCAGGAAATTGGCGTATATAAGGACAGGATCGAAGAAATAAATAATAATATTAATGAATACAACAGGGAAGTCCAAAATAAGATTGCCGAGAAGGAAAATTCGGCTAAGGAAATTGAAAATATAGCCCTGCTGATAAAGGAAAATGGCGATAAAATAAGCTCTTATATAAAAAAGGGAGAAGAGCTTAAAGTTATATTAACTGATGAAACAGAAAAGAGAGCTAAGAATATAACATCGCTGGAGGAATTCGAGGCAAAGAAGAAAAAAGGTACGGAGGAAATAGCATCTATTCAATCCGAGATCCATAAAGCAGACTTGCAAAAATCCAAACTGGATATGGAATTGGAGAGCATTCAAAACAAAATATGGGATGATTATGAGATAAGCTATGCTGCCGCAGTGAAATACAGAATTGAAATAACTAACATATCCCAGGCTGTAAAGGAAATAAACACTCTTAAGGAAGAAATAAGGGGCCTTGGTACCGTTAATATAAATGCCATAGAAGAATATAAGAAGGTAAAGGAAAGGTACGGCTTCCTCACAGAACAAAGGAAGGACTTAGAAGAAGCCAAGGATTCATTAAAGAAAGTGATAGTTGAAATGACGGATAAGATGAGGACCCAGTTTATAAAGAATTTTGAAATCATAAAAGAAAATTTTACCGTTACCTTCAAGCAGCTATTTGGCGGCGGAAGAGCAGAACTAGTAATAGTTAACCCTGAAAATATGTTGGAGAGCGGTATAGATATAATTGCCCAGCCTCCCGGCAAAAAGCTTCAGAACCTGACTTTGTTATCCGGCGGAGAAAAGGCATTGACTGCCATTGCATTGTTGTTTGGTATTTTAAGAATGAAGCCTTCTCCTTTCTGTATATTGGATGAAATTGATGCTGCATTGGATGATGTCAACGTGGCAAGATATGCAAGATTCCTTAAGGAATTCTCGGAGCAGACTCAGTTTATAACCGTAACCCACAGAAAGGGCTCCATGGAGGCAGCAGACGTATTGTACGGCGTAACCATGGAGGAAAAAGGGGTATCCAGAATAGTTTCAATTAAATTATCTGAAAAGGCAAGCTAGAAAGGAGTTATTAAAATTGAGCGAAGGTTTCTTTTCAAAACTGGTATCCGGACTTACAAAGACCAGGGATACCATCACAAAGAGAGTTGAGGATTTGATTAATTTTTCGAGCGCTATAGATGATGACTTATATGAGGAGCTGGAAGAAATACTTATAACTAGTGATATCGGTGTAACTACAACCACAAGAATAGTGGATACACTTAAAGCTAAGGTAAAAGAAAACAAAGTAAAGGATCCATCAGAGGTAAAATACCTTCTTAAAGAAATTTTAAATGAGATGCTTCAAAAAGGTGATGAGGCAGTTTTAGAAGTAAGGACTCCCTGCGTCATCATGATAGTGGGAGTAAACGGTGTAGGGAAGACCACATCCATCGGAAAGCTGGCGAACAAATATAAGACTCAAGGCTATAAGGTTTTGATTGCCGCGGGGGATACCTTCAGGGCGGCTGCAATCGATCAGTTAAATGTCTGGGGAAGCAGGGCAGGAGTTGATGTTATAAAGCAGCAGGAAGGTTCCGACCCGGCAGCAGTAGTATTTGATGCGGTGCAATCTGCAAAGTCAAAAAAGGTGGATATACTTATCTGTGATACTGCAGGAAGGCTTCATAATAAGAAGAACCTGATGGAAGAATTAAAGAAGGTAGACAGGGTTATAAGCCGTGAATATCCTGAGAGCAGCAGGCTGACATTTTTGGTTTTAGACGCTACCACAGGACAGAACGCAGTATTGCAGGCAAAAGAATTTAAGAATGTATGTGATATAAACGGCATCATCTTAACAAAGCTTGACGGTACGGCAAAGGGAGGAATTGTTATTGCCATTAAAGAAGAGCTTAGTGTGCCCGTAAGATTCATAGGCGTAGGCGAAGGAATGGAGGATTTACAGGAATTTAACTCAAAGGACTTCGTCGAAGCATTGTTTTAGGTGTTAAGTAAAAATACTTGACACTTTAACTTGGATTTGATAATATTATTAAGGTTTTAAATTGCGTTTATATATGAGATATATAATATTCTGCAAAAATTATATGGTGGAGATTATATATTATGGATAAAGTTTTGGAAATAAGCCTGTTATATGATTTTTACGGCCAGATGCTCACAGACAAGCAAAGGGATATAATTGAGCTTTATTACAATAATGATCTTTCCTTAAGTGAGATATCCGAGGCTGTAAATACATCCAGACAGGGTGTCTATGACCTTTTAAAGCGGAGTGAAAAGATACTCTACAATTACGAGGAAAAATTAAAGCTTTTAAAAAAGTTTATGGATCATAAAAACAAAGTTTTGGAAGCATATAAGTTATTGGATGATATGGGAAACAGTCCTGAAGTTAACAAAGTAAAAGAGATTTTAGGCGAAATAATAGAAACTGAAATGTAGGAGGTCGGGCAATGGCTTTTGAAAGTCTAACTACCAAACTGCAGGAGACCTTTAAAAAATTAAGGGGCAAAGGAAGGCTAAATGAAAAAGATGTAAAGGAAGCCATGAGGGAAGTAAGGCTTGCCCTTTTAGAGGCGGACGTAAATTATAAAGTAGTAAAAGAGCTGGTAAGCAAGGTAAGCGAGAGGGCTGTAGGGGCAGAGGTTATGGAAAGCTTAACCCCGGGTCAGCATGTTATAAAGATAGTTAATGAAGAGCTGGTTTCTTTAATGGGAAGCGGCCAAAGCTCAATTGTTTTCAGCAAGACTCCTCCCACAAAGATAATGCTGGTGGGATTGCAGGGAGCAGGTAAAACCACCATGGCAGGGAAACTGGGCCAGCTGTTAAAAAAGCAGGGAAAAAGGCCGCTTTTAGCAGCCTGTGATATTTATAGGCCTGCAGCCATAAAACAGCTGCAGGTGGTGGCAGAAAAGCTGGAGCTGCCTGTATTTTCAATGGGTGATAAAAACAGTCCAGTTGATATTGCAAAGGCTTCTATAAGCTATGCTGAAAGCAATAACAATGATGTGGTTATAATAGATACTGCAGGAAGGCTTCACGTAGATGAAGAATTGATGCAGGAGCTTGTGGATGTAAAAGAAGCAATTAAGCCTGATGAAATTCTATTAGTGGTGGATTCCATGACAGGCCAGGATGCTGTAAATGTAGCCGAAACCTTTAATTCAAAGCTTGATATAACAGGAGTTATACTTACAAAACTGGACGGCGATACAAGGGGCGGTGCCGCATTATCGGTGCGGTATGTAACGGGAAAGCCCATTAAATTTGCAGGTATAGGCGAAAAATTAACTGATATAGAAGTATTTTATCCTGACAGGATGGCATCAAGGGTCCTTGGCATGGGCGATGTTTTAAGCTTAATTGAAAAGGCACAGGATGCCATAGATGAAAAGAAGGCCTTAGAGCTTTCAAAGAAAATGATGAAGCAGGAATTCACCTTTGATGATTTCTTAGACCAGATGCAGCAGATGAAGAAAATGGGTTCCATAGGAGATATATTATCCATGATACCCGGTGTGGATTCTGCAAAAATGAAGGATGTAGAAGTTGATGAAAAAGAAATGGCTCATGTTGAAGCTATTATAAAGTCAATGACAAAGGATGAAAGAAGAAGTCCTCAGCTTTTAAAAAGCGGAAGCCGCAGAAAGAGGATTGCCTCCGGCAGCGGCACAAAAATACAGGATGTAAACAAGGTAATAAAGCAGTTTGAACAAGGCCAGAAGATGATGAAACAATTTTCCGGCATGATGAAAAACCCCAAGAAGGGAAAATTCAAATTCCCTTTCTGATGCTTAAAATATGCTAATCATAAGAAGGAGGTGAGGCAAGTGGCAGTTAAGATAAGACTTAGAAGAATGGGAGCTAAAAAGGCGCCTTTTTACAGGGTGGTTGTAGCAGATTCAAGATTCCCAAGGGATGGAAGATTCATTGAAGAATTAGGATACTATAACCCAATTACAGAGCCTGCAACTATCAACATAGATGGAGAAAAGGCAAAGGATTGGCTTAAAAAGGGTGCACAGCCGTCTGATACCGTTAAGAGCTTATTAAAGAGAGCCGGTATTATAGATACAAACGTATAATACTTGAACTGGGGGTGTAAAATATTGAGAGAACTAGTTGAAATAATAGCAAAATCTCTTGTTGACAGCCCTGACGAGGTCCAAGTTAGTGAGATTGCCGGGGAACAGTCTGTTATTCTTGAGCTCAGGGTTGCGCCGGATGATATGGGAAAAGTAATAGGCAAACAGGGCAGAATTGCTAAAGCAATAAGGACTGTCGTAAAAGCTGCTGCAACCAAGGAAAACAAGAGGGTTGTGGTGGAAATAATATAGTAAAAAAGGGTTAGGGCATCCTAATCCTTTTTACTCATTACGTGGGCCCAGCATGGGCGCAATTTAATTAATTGTAATTTAGAGGATTGGTGTTTATTTTGGTAGAATACATGAGAATAGGCAAAATTGTAAATACTCAGGGAATAAAAGGGGAAGTAAGAGTTATACCTCTTACAGAGGATATTAACCGCTTTGATGATTTGAATTTTGTCTTTTTGGATGATGAAAAGCTTGTTAAGCTTGAAATTGAGCAAGTAAAATATCATAAGAATTTCGTACTGATAAAATTCATGGGCTATGATGATATGAGCAAGTCAGAAACACTTAAGGATAATTATATTTTAATTGACAGGGCCAATGCCATAAAGCTTCCTAAAGGGAGCTATTTCGTATCAGATCTCATAAACTTGTCTGTCTATGAAAAGGATGTTTTTTTAGGAAAGATAATAGATATTCTTACAACGGGAAGCAATGATGTATACATTGTAAAGGACAAAGATAGGGAAATACTTATACCTGCCTTAAAATCCGTTGTAAAGGAGATTAATATAAATGAAGGAAAAATGGAAGTAGAGCTTCCGGAAGGATTGATGGAATAATGGTAATAGATATATTGACATTGTTTCCGGAAATGTTTTCACCATTAGAATACAGTATAATAAAAAGAGCCAGGGATAAAGATATAATCAAAATAAATTTATACAATATCCGGGACTTTACATTGGATAAGCACAACAGGGTGGACGACTACCCCTACGGCGGAGGCTCGGGAATGGTGATGATGGCCGACCCCATTTACCGTGCCATGGAACATATTTGCAGGGATAAAATAAAAAAGCCCCGAACCATATTGATGACTCCCGGAGGGGAAAAATTTAACCAAGGCACCGCAAAGGAATTGGCAAAAGAGGAAGAGCTTATATTTATATGCGGACATTATGAAGGAATTGATGAGAGAATTATGACTTTGATTGACTGCCAAGTTTCCATAGGTGATTATGTAATAACCGGCGGAGAGCTGGCAGCAATGGTTGTAATAGACAGCGTGTCCAGAATGGTACCCGGGGTTTTAAGCTCAAAGGAGAGCTATGAGGAGGAGTCCTTTTTTGACGGACTCTTAGAATATCCTCAATACACCCGCCCGGAAATTTACAGAGACATGAAGGTGCCGGAAGTATTATTAAGCGGCCATCATGAAAACGTTAATAAATGGAGAAGGTATCAATCGCTCAAGAAAACTTACAGATTAAGGCCGGATTTAATAGATTACGGCAAGCTTTCAGATAAAGATAAAAAGATGCTTTTGGATATAGAAAATGAAGAGCAGGATATTTAGTTATTGCATATGGAAAATTGTTATGCTATAATATCAACGTGTTTGATTACGGGCGGTCCTCTGCGGTGAGGTTACCGGAATGAACGTCTATGATGGAGGGAGGGAACATATATGGATTTAATCAGAGAAATCGAAGCTCAGCAGCTTAAGACAGATATCCCTGAATTTGCTATTGGAGACTCCGTAAAAGTAAGCCTTAAAGTAAAGGAAGGTAACAGGGAAAGAATTCAGGTATTCGACGGCACTGTTATTAAGAAACAGAACGGCGGATTAAGAGAAACTTTCACTGTAAGAAAAATATCCTACGGAGTAGGTGTGGAAAAAACTTTTCCAATTCACTCTCCCATTATACAGGGTATTGAAGTTACAAGAAGAGGTAAAGCAAGAAGAGCCAAACTCTACTACTTGAGAGAAAGAGTTGGAAAGTCTGCTAAAGTTAAAGAAAAGGTATTCAGATAATTAAAAGAAGGGACTGTAAATGCAGTCCCTTTTATATTATTATGGATATGGATATAATTACATATAAAACAACTAAAGAATAAGTCAGGGTGATGATATGAACATACAATGGTATCCCGGTCATATGACAAAAGCAAAGCGCCAAATGGCGGAATCCTTAAAGCAGGTGGAACTGGTAATTGAATTACTGGACGCAAGAATACCAAAGAGCAGCAAAAATCCGGACATTGACAGCATATGCGGCAATAAGCCAAGGATTGTACTTTTAAATAAAAGCGATTTGGCCGACAGTAATATAAATAAGCAGTGGATTAACTATTATAAAAACCTTAATCTTCAATGCCTGGAGATTAATTCACTTACAGGCAGCGGGCAAAAAGAACTGACCAAAGCCATAAATGATATGTTTCAGGAAAGAAATGCACGATTAAAGGCAAAGGGTATTATTTCAAAGCCTGTAAGAGCCTTGATTGCAGGAATCCCAAACGTGGGAAAGTCCTCCCTTATAAACCGCCTGGCGGGAAAAGCCAGCACCAAGACAGGGGATAGGCCGGGGGTTACCAAAGGAAAGCAGTGGATAAAAATAGGCAGTAATCTTGAACTTATGGATACTCCGGGAATATTATGGCCTAAGTTTGAGGATGAGGAAGTGGGCTTTAACCTGGCATTTACAGGAGCCATAAGGGATGAAATTATGGATATTATCGAAATATCCATAAAATTCATTGAAAAGATTAAACTGATCTCTCCAGATAGTTTGAAATCAAGATACAAGCTTGATGATTTGGAAGGGGAAGAAGCGGACATTTTAGATAAAATCGGAAAAAACAGAGGCTGCATAATACAGGGCGGACAGGTGGACCGTGAGAGAACCGCCAACATAATATTGGATGAGTACAGAGGAGGAAAGCTAGGCAGGATATCTTTGGAGATGCCTTAATATTTATATTTTATGAGGGGTTTATATGGACATTGCAAAATTGACTATCAAAGAAATAACTACGCATATTGAAAATTCCGATGCTGAGAGAAGAAAAGAATTAATTGAAATATTGAAAATGGATACCAGAAGTGCGGTACAGAATTTATTAATCAAGCTTTCTAAAAAAGAAGACAGGGACAGAAAAGAAATTGAAAGACTTGAAATCATGAAAAGTTTTGAATACCAATACATAAAAAGGGGAGCAAGATATATTGCAGGCATAGACGAGGTGGGACGAGGCCCTTTAGCCGGGCCAGTATATGCATCGGCGGTAATTCTCCCAATCGAATGTGTTATAAAAGGGATAAATGATTCTAAAAAATTATCCCCCCAAAAACGCAGCCTATTATACGAAGAAATAAAGGAGAAGGCTGTATGCTATTCCACAGGCTATTGTGATGAAAAAACAATTGATGAAGTAAATATATTAAAAGCCACCTTCAAAGCAATGAAACAAGCCGTAGAAGGATTAAGTATAAAACCTGATGTGCTATTGATAGATGCTGTAAAAATACCTGATGTTGATATTTTTCAGGTACCCATCATAAAGGGGGATGCTAAATCCTTTTCCATTGCAGCCGCTTCCATAGTAGCAAAGGTGGAGCGTGACACTGTAATGGATAAATACCATGAATTATTTCCTCATTATAATTTCATAAGCAACAAGGGCTATGGTACCCAAGACCACATAGATGCCATAAAAAAACATGGTCCATGCAATATACATAGAAGGTCCTTTATAGGCTCCTTTGTTTAAAAAATTCCTTAGTTTTAAAGTCCGGCCAAAAAAGAGAGGAGAGTAAATGTTAATGATTTCTAAAAGGGAAAAAGGAAATCTTGGCGAAACTGCAGCTCTTAACTATCTTATACAAAACGGCTATGTAATACTTGAAAAAAATTTCAGTACTAAATACGGAGAAATTGATATAATTGCCCGTGATAATGACTATATTGCTTTTATAGAGGTAAAAACCAGAAGGGACGAAAAATGGGGTTTGCCCAGCGAAGCTGTGACCTTAAACAAGCAGTGCCGCATTGCCAGAATGGCTATGCTCTACATTGCAAAAAAAAGGCTCAATGACGAAAATTTCAGATTTGACGTTGTGGAAGTAATTTTAAGCGACAATGAAGTAAAGTATTTAAGACTCATAAAAGACGCTTTTCAGATAGATTTCACTATGTAATTAGAAAAGGAAAATGAAAGATACCATTATTCACCGGATATCTCTTTATGCGGATTGATAAGAATAGCTATACGGGATATCGATGTATGGCCGGGAAGTACAGACTTTGCCTTCCTTGAAATGAACATGCACAGAGTTTACCTTGGGGGTTTTCCTTCAATGAAAATGCGACCAAACTATATGAGCGTATAGGCTTTAAACCCGAAGGTTGCCTTTTCAAATATTGAAGAATTTATCGAAGACGAGGTCAATATCAATGAGATTTATGAAGTTGAAATTGATTGTGAAGCGACTGGAGATGGTTTTAGAACAGCCCCGAGCTCCTTCCCCATAATTTGAGCCTGAAATTCTATATAAAAGAATGTAATGTGCCAAAACCATATGATATCTGGTGGAAGGTTCGAAACGTTGGCCCTGAAGCCGAAAGAAGAAACTGTATCAGAGGGGATCTCCTGAAAACCAATTTACCCGAAAGAAAAGAATCAACCACTTTTTTTGGATCGCATTATGTTGAGTGCTACATCATAAAAAATGGCGTATGTGTTGCGAATGGGCATATTGATGTTCCAATTGGGCATTCGTAAAGTATAAAGATAGGCGTCATCCCTTGCGTGACAACGCCTATCTCTAACATAACAATACCGGTTTGATCTTGCAGTGAATAACTTTTGGACTTATTTGCGAAGGTGTTTTTCACAGACATGCAGAACTCCCGGACGGCACATGTTTTGATGTGCCGGTTTACGGACTTTTAAAGGAGGATTTAAGATAATTTTACAGCAATAAGAAAAACGATGTACATATGATTAACAACATATACATCGCTTTACAAAAAATCAAATATATTGTTAGTAAATTTAATTTACATTGTGCCGAATAGCATCCTCAACAAAAGCATTGAGAGAAATACCGCGTGCAGAAGCTGCGAGGACTGCTTTTCGATGTAATTCGGGTTGAATACGAACATTAAAGGTACCTTTGAAGGGTTTTTCCGGCAATTTGCCATTTTGTTCGCAAAACTCCAAATATTCATCAACGGCATTGTGAAAGTCTTCAATAAGAGATTTAACACTGTCACCCTCGAATGAAATTAAATCTTTTATGCCGATGACTTTTCCGTGAAATATTTCGCCTTCTTCGGAAAACTCGACGCTGCCGATATAATCACGATAATGAATAAAATTGCTCATAACAATCCCCTTTCTTTTAAAGCTGTTATAACATCTTCCACCTGATATGGTTTAAGTATATTTGTCGGATGAGGCTTGTGAAGACGGATATAATCCTTATCACTATTAGAAAAAGCAATTCTAGAACCGCTGGTTTTGCCAAGATTCACTTGTTTATATTCAAAATAACCGAGTAGAGTAACTAATTCTTCACAAGTAAAGTCTTTTGGTTTTGATAATAGGCGCTCTACCAGTTTTTCTTTTTTACTCAATATCCGCCTATTTATATTATATCCATTATTTATAAAATAATGCAACTGTTTTTAGTTGCAAAATTAGTATTTAAGCAAAGTTAATAATAAAATTACTAAAAACATCCTAGAATGATGAAAAACTTGGCAAAATAAGTATCTGCATAGATTAAAGAAGGATTTGACAAAAAAAGAATAAATTTATCAAAGGATATGTCTTCAAACAAAGTATATATCCTTTTCTGTTTTATTTTTAATCCTGATCAAGATATTTTTGTTGTCGGGTTTTAGCCGTGTCTACCCTGTTTTTGTTTTAAATAACTTTTGAACGGCAATAATGAGACCAGGAGGGGTCAAAGATGATAAGCAAAGTGTATACCTGCGCCCTTATGGGAATTAACGGGCTCATTATTGAAGTGGAAACAGATATATCAAACGGCTTGCCGGGCTTTACCATTGTGGGATTGCCGGATGCTGCCGTAAAGGAATCAAAAGAGAGGGTTAGATCATCAATCAGAAATTCCGGTTATAACTATCCGGTAAAGAAAATAACGGTGAACCTTGCACCGGCTGATGTCAGAAAAATAGGTCCATGCTATGACCTGCCAATTGCCATAGGCATATTGGCATCAACGGGCCAGGTATTGATGTCTGATATAAGCGATTATGTATTCCTAGGAGAGCTGTCATTAGACGGCAGGGTAAAGCCGGTAAACGGTGTTCTATGCATGGCTGCTGAGGCTGAGAGAAAGGGCTATAAAAAAATAATAGTGCCTTTTAAAAATGCCAACGAAGCGGCTATTGTAAAAGGGATTGAAATTTATCCCGTTTCAACTCTTAAAGAAGCCATAGAAATTTTAAATAATCCAACGGGATGCCTGCCTTATGAACCTGAGAAAAATATCTATAATTCACAGCTTAGGTTTTATGATGATTTTTTGGATATAAAGGGTCAGGAAAGCGCAAAGCGGGCCCTTGAGATCGCTGCAGCCGGTGGGCACAATATTGTAATGATTGGACCGCCGGGCTCGGGAAAAACAATGCTGGCTCAAAGGCTTCCGGGAATACTTCCCGATATGTCAAGGGAAGAAGCTATTGAAATAACTAAAATCTACAGTATAACCGGGTACCTTGACCCGGAAAACGGAATTGTCGATAACAGGCCCTTTCGCTCTCCCCACCATACCATAACTTCAATTTCCTTGGTAGGTGGAGGTAAGGTTCCGCGTCCGGGAGAAGTATCTTTAGCACATAACGGCGTGCTTTTTTTAGATGAGCTTCCGGAGTTTCACAGAGATGCACTGGAGGTATTAAGGCAGCCTATCGAAGATGGCAGGGTAAATGTATCAAGGGTGAACGGAAGTTTAACATTCCCTTCATCATTTATGCTGATAGCGTCTATGAATCCCTGTCCCTGCGGCTTTTTTAATGATCCTGTAAGGGAGTGCACCTGCAATCCTGTGTCTATAAGAAAATACTTAGGGAAGATTTCGGGTCCCCTTTTGGACAGGATAGATATACATATTGAAGTATACCCCGTAAAATATGATGATTTGGAAACAGAAGCAGCAGGAGAGAGCTCTGATATAATACGCAAAAGGGTAAATGAGGCAAGAAAGAGGCAGCTTAAGAGGTATAAGGACTATAATATTTACTGCAATGCACAATTAAGCGCTGCTATGATAAAGAAATACTGCAAAATAAACGATGAATCAAAGAAAATGATGAAGTCGGTATTTGAAAGATTGGGCTTAAGCGCCCGGGCATATAATAAAATACTCAAAGTTGCGAGAACTATTGCGGATATTGAAGGTGAAGAAAATATTAATACCAGCCATATAGCAGAAGCTATACAGTACAGGAGCATGGATAGAAAATACTGGGAGAGCGGTATGTAAAGGGTGAGAATATGGATAATCTTTTGTATTATTACTGGATAACCACTATAAAAGGAATAAGTACACGTAAAATATATAAGCTTTTAGAGTATTATGGGGATATTAAAAGCCTTTGGAATACTATTCCCGGTGAGTTAAAGGATATACCCGGAATGCCCGAAACCCTTGCTTATAATATAATCAATAGACGAAATGAAAATACATTATTAAAGGAAATAAAAGAAATAAAATCAAAAGGAATCGATATAATTACTGTAGACAGTGAAAATTATCCTGAAAATTTGAAGAATATATACGAGCCTCCCATTGTATTGTATATAAAGGGAAGCTTTAAAGAATGCAGGGCTTATTTGGGTGTCGTAGGCTCGAGAAAGTGCAGCTCCTTTGGAAAGACCATAACAAGAAACATGGCAAAGGGATTAGCAGAATACGGCATAGGTATAATAAGCGGCATGGCAAGAGGAATTGACACCCAGGCGCATTTTGGAGCACTGGATTCTGATGGCTACACCTGCGCTGTTGTAGGCTGCGGATTAGATATAGTTTATCCTCCCGAAAATAAACTATTAATGAAGGAAATTATTAATAGGGGCGCCGTTGTATCGGAATATGTACCGGGAACACAGCCTTATGCCTATAATTTTCCCGAGAGAAACAGGATAATAAGCGGTTTATCCGATGCTTTGCTGGTGGTGGAAGCAGGAGAAAAGAGCGGTGCATTGATTACCGTTGACTTTGCAATCGAACAGGGCAAGGATGTATTTGCCGTGCCCGGCTCCATTTTATCCTCAATATCTAAGGGCACAAACAAACTCATAAAGGACGGAGCTAAAATAGTTACTGATATAGATGATATATTGGAGGAATTTAAAATAGATATAAAGTACAATAATATAAATGAAGAAAAATTAAGTGAAGCTGAGAAAATGATACTAAGTGAAATAGAAAATGCACCAGTGCAAGCCGACAAACTGCTACATAAAATGAAGCTTAAGATAGGTGAGTTTAATTCTGTTTTAACTTCTTTAGAACTTAAGGGCATTGTAAAAGTGCTTCCCGGAAAATACGTAATAAGAATATTTTAAAAATTAATATGTACTAAATAATAATTTATTTGTTATAATACAACGTATATAAACATGAAAATTCTGGAGGTAATAGAATGGCTAGTACTTTTGTAATTGTGGAGTCGCCGGCTAAAGCCAAGACAATAGGTAAACTCTTGGGCAAGAAATATATCGTCGAAGCCTCCATGGGACATGTAAGGGATTTGCCAAAAAGCCAGTTTGGTGTTGATATAGAGAAAAATTTCTTACCTAAATATATAACCATAAGAGGAAAAGGGCAGATAATAGACAATCTGAAGAAACAGGCGAAGAAAAGCGACAAGGTGCTTTTGGCGACTGACCCTGACAGGGAAGGTGAAGCCATATCCTGGCATCTTGCCAATCTTTTGGGTGTTGATGAAGACAAACCTTGCAGAATAGAGTTCCATGAGATCACAAAGAATGCAATTCTGGATTCCTTAAAACATCCAAGGGCTATAAATAAGAGCCTGGTGGACTCGCAGCAGGCAAGAAGAGTTTTAGACAGACTGGTGGGATATCAGATAAGTCCTATACTGTGGAGAAAAATAAAATGGGGATTAAGCGCAGGAAGGGTACAGTCTGTCGTTGTAAAGCTCATTTGTGACAGGGAGAATGAAATATTAAGCTTTGTTCCCGAGGAATATTGGAGCATTACCGCAAAATTAAATAAGGCAAATTCAAGGGAAAACTTTGAAGCCAGGTTTCATGGTGATGAAAAAGGGAAAATACAGATAAACAATAAAGAAGAATGTGAAAATATCATAAAGGGTATAAAAAACGGGCAATTTGTGGTAAAGAAGGTTAAAAAGAGTGAGAAGAAGAGGTACCCCTCTCCCCCCTTTACAACGAGCTCACTGCAGCAGGAGGCCTATAAGAATTTAGGCTATTCGACCAAGAGGACCATGATGATAGCCCAGCAATTGTATGAAGGCATAGAAATAAAAGGCCATGGTACCATAGGTTTAATTACATATATGAGGACGGATTCCACGAAAATATCCGATGAAGCTCAAAGTCAGGCACGAGAAATTATAGAAAAGGAATACGGAAAGAAATATATGCCCGAGACTCCCAAGCAATATAAATCCAAAAAGGGGGCTCAGGAAGCCCATGAGGCAATAAGGCCTACATATTCCACAATTCATCCTGACAGCATAAAAGGTTCATTAAAGGATGAGCAATATAAATTATATAAGCTTATATGGAACAGGTTTATTTCAAGCCAGATGTCAGAAGCCGTAATGGATACGGTAGCAGTGGATATAGAAAATAACGGCTACATTTTCAAAGCCAACGGAAGCAAAGTAAAATTCCAGGGCTTTATGGCTGTATATGCAGTTGCTGATGAAGAAGACGAAGAAAATACAAATATACCAGAATTAACAGAAAATGAAACCCTGAAATTAAAAAAACTGGAGGATAAACAGCATTTCACCCAGCCGCCTCCAAGATACACCGAAGCTACACTTGTTAAAACATTGGAGGAAAACGGCATAGGAAGGCCCAGCACTTACGCTCCCATTATATCTACTGTTATAGACAGAAATTACGTGGAGAGAGAAAAGAAGAATTTAAGGCCGACAGAGCTGGGCAGAGTGGTAAACGATATCATGAGCCAGTATTTTACCCGCGTAGTAAATGTAGAGTTTACCGCCGATATGGAAAGACAGTTGGATGATATTGAAGAGGGAGAGAAGGAGTGGGTTCACGTTGTGGAGGAATTTTATGATTCCTTTGCTCCCGAATTAAAGCAGGCTGAAGAGGAAATCGACAAGATAATGATAGTCGAGGAACCTGAGGTTACAGATATAAAATGTGAAAAGTGCGGAAGATTTATGGTAATTAAGAAAGGCCGCTTCGGTAAATTCCTTGCATGCCCGGGATATCCCGAATGTAAGCATACAAAGCCTCTTTTAGAAGAACTTGATGTATCATGTCCGAGGTGCGGCGGTAATATAATTGTAAGAAGAACTAAAAAAGGAAGGAAGTTTTACGGTTGCAAAAACTACCCGGCATGCAATTTTATGTCATGGGATGAACCTGCAAAAGAGAAGTGCCCTAAATGCGGCAGCATGATGGTCAAAAATTTTGCTAAAGGCAAAGGAGCAAGGCTTATTTGCTTAGACGAAAATTGCAAGAATGAAATACCGCTGGAATCAGCCAAAACAGATGAAGAGAGCAACGATTTATAGCATTATTAAATGATTTTGTACAGAATTGCATTTTTTGTTGTATCTCAATTGGCATTGTGATATTATAGAAATAATATACCTTTTTTCATTAAGTATTTAAAAATCTTTTGTTGGAGGAGTGGAGATGTTTAAAGCTACTACCATAGTGGCAATCAAATCCGGAAACAAAGGAGCAATTGCAGGCGATGGTCAGGTGACCTTCGGAGAGAATACTATAATGAAAAATACTGCAAAAAAAGTCAGGAGGATATTTAACGATAGAGTGCTGGTTGGATTTGCAGGGTCGGTAGCTGACGCTATGACATTATCGGAAAAATTTGAGGAAAAGCTGGAACAGCACAGCGGAAATCTTCAAAGAGCCGCAGTGGAATTAGCTCAGGACTGGCGCATGGACAACATTATGAGAAAACTTGAAGCCCTTATGATAGCATTAAACGACGAACACATATTGATAATATCCGGAAGCGGAGAAGTAATCGAACCCGACGACGGAATAGCTGCAGTCGGCTCAGGTGGCATGTTCGCACTTGCAGCAGCTAGAGCATTAAAGGAAAATACAGAATTGACTCCAACTGAGATAGTCAATAAGTCATTGAAGATTGCGGCTTCTATATGTGTTTATACAAATGACAATATTATTAGTCATGAATTGTAAGGGGTGATTTTTTGGAAGAGTTGACTCCTAAAAGAATTGTTGAAGAGCTTGACAAATATATCATTGGTCAGGATGATGCTAAAAGAAGCGTAGCTATAGCATTAAGAAACAGATACAGAAGGAGTAAACTGCCCAGAGAACTTCAAGAAGAAATTTTACCTAAAAATATTTTGATGGTTGGTCCTACCGGCGTTGGAAAAACCGAAATTGCAAAAAGGATTGCAAAATTGGTCAACGCTCCTTTTATAAAAGTAGAAGCTACCAAATTCACCGAGATTGGATATGTTGGCAGAGATGTTGAATCCATGATAAGAGATTTGGTGGAAGAATCCATCAGAATGGTAAAAACCGAAAAAATCAATGAAGTTAAAGATAAAGCAGTATATTTGGCAGAAGAATGCATTTTAGATATATTAATGCCTAAAAAGCAGAAATCTTCAGCCTATAATAACCCTTTTGACTTTATATTCAACACCCGGGATGATGCTGAAGAACAGCAGTCCGACGAATATGAGGATGATTCATATGAACTCATGAATAAAAGGGCTGAGATTTTAAAAAAACTTAAGAATCGTGAAATGGAAGATTTCTATATTGATATAGAAGTAGAGGAAAAAAATTATTCTACCATAGAAATGATTGGGCTGGGCAATGAAGAAATGAATGTGAACGTACAGGATATGTTCGGCGGGATATTCCCTAAAAAGAAGAAGACAAGAAAAGTCACCATAGAAGCAGCCAGAAGGATATTCGAGCAGGAAGAAGCCCAAAAACTCATTGATATGGACGAAGTTGCCGATGAAGCTCTTAAAAGAGCAGGGGAAAACGGAATAATTTTTATTGATGAAATTGACAAAATAGCCGGAAAAAATTACAGTTCCGGACCCGACGTATCCCGCGAGGGCGTTCAAAGGGATATTCTTCCCATAGTTGAAGGCAGCACAGTCATAACAAAATACGGACCTATAAAGACAGATCACATTCTTTTTATCGCCGCCGGGGCTTTCCATATATCTAAAATAACAGATTTGATACCCGAACTTCAGGGAAGATTTCCAGTGAAAGTAGAACTTAAGAACCTTACAAAGGATGATTTTAAAAAGATACTGATCCAGCCTAAAAACGCAATAATAAAACAATACTGCATGTTAATGGAAACAGAAAATGTCCGTCTGATTTTTGATGACACTTCCATTGAAGAATTAGCTGCAACAGCATTTCTTATTAATGAACAGACAGAAAACATTGGTGCAAGAAGGCTTTATACAATATTGGAAAAGCTTCTTGAGGACATATCCTTTAATGCATCGGAATACGATGATAAGACATTTACCATTGACGGTTACTATGTAAAAAATGCACTTTCAGGCATTATACGAAATAAAGATTTATCAAAATTTATTATTTAACATGATAGGAGGAAAAGGAGATGACAACACTTCTTGAAAAAACAAGAATGTTAAACAGGGTATTGCAAAAATCAGGTGCGGAACCGGTTTCCTTTGATGAAATCTGCAATCTATTAAGCAAAGTTTTAATATGCAATGTTTATCTTGTAGGCAAACAAGGGGATGTGCTGGGCTATAATTTCTCCGAAGGCTTTGAATGTGAAATAGTTCAGGAGAAGGTTATAAAAGAAATGAAATTTCCTGAATCATATAATGATACACTATTGGATATAGAAGAAACCATGGCAAATGTGGTGGCACATGATGTCTGTGTTTTAGCCGACGGTTTTAAATGTACCAAGAAAAACAAGCATTCAACTGTGGTCCCCATAAACGGCAACAGGGAAAGATTGGGCACCATGGTTATAGCAAGGTACAACAAGGAATTCGAAGAGGATGACTTAGTATTGGCAGAATATGCATCAACCATTGTCGGTATGGAAATTATCAAATCCAAAAATGATGATATGATTGAACAGGAAAGAAAAAAGGCAATTGTTCAGTTGGCCATAGGAACCTTATCCTATTCGGAATTGGAAGCCGTCGAGCATATATTTGAAGAGTTAGAGGGAAAAGAAGGGCTGCTGGTTGCAAGCAAAATAGCGGATAAGGTTGGGATAACAAGGTCTGTTATAGTAAATGCACTAAGAAAGTTTGAAAGTGCCGGCGTAATAGAATCAAGGTCTCTTGGCATGAAAGGAACCCATATTAAAATATTAAACGAAAAATTAGTTGAAGAACTCAAAAAGATTAAGTAATGCTCGCATCTGCGGGCATTTATTTTTGTAAAAAAGAATATACTGCTAATTAATGGTTAAAATATTATAGTCTGATTTAAAATTATTCTTTGAAAAATAAATATTGAAGTGAAAAAACAGTTATGATATACTACTACAGTGAGTAAAATACACACGTTTCACAATCTTTGAACCGGTGCCATACTTGGTCGTTTGAAGAGATGCGTGAAGCGGAGGAAAATAACCAGGAGGTGAATGTAAATGAGCGTTATATCAATGAAACAATTATTAGAAGCAGGTGTACATTTTGGACACCAGACAAGACGCTGGAACCCTAAAATGGCTGAGTACATCTTCACTGAAAGGAACGGCATTTATATCATAGACCTACAGAAAACTGTAAAGAAGATTGAAGAGGCTTATGATTTTATCAAATCCGTTACTGAAGAAGGAAAGGATATTCTCTTTGTAGGTACAAAGAAGCAGGCCCAGGAGTCAATCCATGACGAAGCATTAAGGTCCAGTATGTACTATGTTAACAGCAGATGGCTGGGCGGTATGCTTACAAACTTCAAAACCATAAAGACAAGGATTGAGCGCCTTAATACTCTTGATGCCATGGAGCAGCAAGGTACATTTGATGTACTCCCTAAAAAGGAAGTTATCAAGTTAAGAGCCGAAAAAGAAAAGCTCGAAAAGAATCTTAACGGAATTAAAAATATGAAAAAGACTCCGGGGGCATTATTTATAGTTGACCCTAGAAAAGAAAAAAATGCCATACTGGAAGCAAAGATTCTGGGTATACCTGTTGTAGCTATTGTTGATACAAACTGTGACCCGGAAGAAGTTGATTACGTAATTCCCGGAAATGACGACGCAATCAGAGCGGTAAAATTAATAACTGCTAAAATTGCAGATGCTATTATAGAGGGAAGACAAGGCGAGCAGCTGGCAGAATAAATAAGCAGGTAAGGGTTAAACGGAAATTAAGGGGTTTCCCTTGCGTTAACCCTTACCTTTTATAATTTAAGGGAGGAAAAAATATGATCACTGCTGAAGTGGTAAAAGAATTAAGAGAGAGAACCGGAGCAGGAATGATGGACTGCAAAAGAGCTTTGAGTAGCGCTGACGGCGACATGGAAAAAGCCATCGAAATTTTAAGGGAAAAAGGTCTTGCTGCTGCTGCCAAAAAATCCGGCAGGGTGGCATCAGAAGGTCTTGTTGAAACATATATTTCTGAAGACGGCAAATACGGCGCTGTTGTTGAAGTAAACTGTGAAACTGATTTCGTTGGAAAAAATCAGGACTTTATCGATTTTGTAAAGAATGTAGCTAAACAGGCTGCACTATCAAAAGCTAAAGATGTGGAAGAGCTTTTGAGTGAAAAGTATATTGCAGGCGAAGGTACTGTAAAGGATATTTTAACTGAATTAATCGCTAAAATCGGCGAAAATATGAATTTAAGAAGATTTGAAAGATTTGTTAAAGAAGATAAGGGCATAATAAAAGACTACATACACGGCGGCGGCAGAATCGGTGTTATGCTCCAGCTTTCATCAGACAGCGAAGCCAACTTAGATGAACTTGCAAAGGACATAGCTATGCAGATAGCTGCGGCAAATCCTCAGTATATTTCAAAAGATGAAGTAACTGAAGACGTAGTTGAAAAAGAAAGAGAAATTTACAAGGTTCAGGCCATGAATGAAGGCAAGCCCGAGAACATTGCCGAAAAAATGGTTATAGGAAGACTTCAGAAATTCTTTAAAGAAGTATGCCTTATTGAACAATTATGGATAAGAGATCAGGACTACACAATAGGCAAATTGGTTGAAGAGAAATCAAAACAGTCCAGTTCAAAAATTACTATTAAAAAGTTTGCAAGATTTGAAAAAGGTGAAGGTATAGAAAAGAAAAGTGAAGATTTTGCAGCTGAGGTTCAGGCACAGATTAATCGTTCCTGATACTAAAAACAGAAAACTGAGAACACGCCTTGTGTTCTCTTTTTTTAGAGAATAAAATCCACTGGAAAGTTGTAGAAATATTATAAATGGAGGTATAATATAAGTATGCAATCCAAATATAAAAGGATAATGCTTAAACTCAGCGGCGAAGCACTTGCGGGGGAAAAGGGAGCAGGTATAGATTTTGTTACGGTAAATACAATCGCAGAGCAGATAAAAAAAGTTGTTGAATTAGGTGTAGGCGTCTGTGTGGTAGTAGGCGGCGGTAATATATGGAGAGGCAGAGAAGGTGAAGGTATGGACAGGACTACTGCCGATTACATGGGTATGCTGGCTACCGTAATAAATGCTCTGGCACTGCAGGATTCATTGGAAAATATAGGTGTAGATACAAGAGTTCAGACAGCCATTGAAATGAGAGAGGTAGCTGAACCCTTCATAAGAAGGCGGGCAATGAGGCATTTGGAAAAAGAACGGGTAGTGATTTTTGCTGCCGGTACAGGCAATCCGTATTTTTCAACGGATACTACTGCTGCATTAAGAGCTGCGGAAATTGAAGCGGATGTTATACTTCTTGCTAAAAAAGTTGATGGTGTCTATGACAGCGACCCCAAGAAAAATCCCAATGCAAAAAAATTTCAAAAATTGAATTACATCGAGATTTTAGACAATGGTTTGGGAGTAATGGATTCCACTGCAACTTCATTGTGTATGGACAATAAAATTCCAATAATTGTATTTGGACTTGATAAACCGGACAACATTATAAAAGTACTTTGCGGAGAAGCTATTGGTACTTTTGTAGGCAATATATAAAATTAATATTAAGATGCCTGTCACTAATATTAAGGAGGAAATCAAATGGTAAAGGAAGTTTACAAATCATCCGAAGAAAAGATGAATAAAACCATAACTGTGTTAAAAAAGGAATTAGCATCATTGAAGGCCGGCAGGGCTAACCCTTCTATACTTGATAAAATTGTCGTACCATATTATGGTACACCAACACCCATAAGCCAGATAGCAAGCATAGCTGTTCCTGAGCCCAGGTTATTAACGGTACAGCCCTGGGATTCAAGCATACTTAAAGAGATAGAAAAAGAAATACTAAAATCCGATTTAGGCTTAAACCCTACTAATGACGGGAAGTTAATCCGGCTATTGATTCCCGAATTGACGGAAGAAACCAGAAAGAACCTGGTAAAGGTTATTAAAAAGCATGGTGAAGAGGCAAAGGTTGCTGTAAGGTCCATAAGAAGAGAAGCTAACGAAAAAATAAAGGCCTTGAAAAAAGAAAGCACTATAACCGAAGACCAGGAGAAAAAGGGCGAAGAAGATATTCAGAAATTAACTGATAATATCATCAAGGAAATCGACAGGATTGTCGAAACCAAAGAAAAGGAAATAATGGAGGTATAATATTGCTTCCTGATATACTGGGGTTCATACTTGACGAGGGTATTATAAAGCTTAATATGGCAGGTATAGTAAATGATGATATAATTATAGAAGAATACTATTCTCCAAGAAAAGAAAAAATCGGAGAAGAAAAAAGAATTCTTAAAGTTTATAACAATGCTCAAAAGATAATACTTATTGTAGGCTGCTTTTAACCCCTCAAAACAGAGGGGTTTTTTGCAAGCGAGGGGTGAAATTATGTTTTCCTTCTTTAAGAAACCAAAAAAAGCAGAAGAGGATTTGCTTAATAAAATAGATAAATCAAGGCTGCCTCAGCATATAGCTATAATAATGGATGGTAACGGCCGGTGGGCAAGGCATCGAAATTTACCGAGAGCCATGGGCCATAAAGCAGGCGTAGAAGCCATAAGAGATATTGTAAGAGCTTCATCGGAACTGGGTATTAAAGTGCTCACACTGTACGCTTTTTCAACAGAGAACTGGAAGCGGCCTGCTGATGAAGTAAATGCCCTTATGAATCTTCTGGTGGAATATTTAAGAAAAGAAGTACAGGAGCTTCATGAAAAGAAAGTGAAAATAATGGCTATAGGTGATATAACCAAGCTTCCTCTAATGTGCCAGCAGGAGCTTAAAAATGCCTTCAATATAACTAAAAACAATGACGGCCTTGTATTAAATCTAGCCCTTAACTACGGAAGCAGAAATGAAATAATAAGTGCTGTAAGAAAAATTAGTGCAGATGTTAAAAAGGGAAGTTTTGACCCTGAAAAGATAGACGAGTCTTTGATATCCAGATATCTTTCAACAAAAAATCTTCCCGACCCGGATCTTATAATAAGGCCCAGTGGAGAATTAAGACTGAGCAATTTTTTGTTATGGCAGTGTGCATATTCGGAATTATGGTTTTCAGATGTAAATTGGCCGGATTTTAAAAGAAATCACCTTTATAAAGCAATATACGATTTTCAGATCAGGGATCGAAGATTTGGTGGAATTAAGCAATAGAAAGAAGGTTTTTGCATGCTCTTAAAAAGAATACTAAGCGCTGTCATAGCTCTGCCAATACTTTTCGCAGCAGTGCTAATAAACGTAAATATATTCTTTGTAGCCTTATTAATAGTAACGGGTATAGCTTTATATGAATATTTCAACGCCGTATGCAGCAGCAATATAAAACCTATGAAAGTTATAGGAATTTCCGGCGGACTTGTTATGGTCCTACTTCTTTATAACAGCCAGACAAGAGTATTTGCCGTACCTTATATTACCATATTAACTTTAATTCTTTTGTCCATACCCGTTTTCTCAAAAAAATATAATTTTTGGGGAGCAGGAGCTACGATAGTAGGGATATTATATATATCCTTGTTTTTCGGATACCTGTATCTTATAAGGGCAATACAAGGCATCGGTGTATATTTAATATGGTTTGTTTTCATTTGCTCATGGGTAACGGACACTTCTGCATATTTTTCAGGGATGTTCTTTGGCAAAAACAAACTGGCCCCTGATATAAGCCCCAAAAAGACAATAGAAGGAGCCATAGGAGGAGTGGTTGGAAGCTGTATTGTATGTGTATTATACGGAGTATTTTTGAATATGCAGAATATAATTGATATCCCAATTTTCAGTATCATCATAATGGGCATAATAGGCAGTATTATATCTCAGATTGGTGATTTGGCAGCTTCAGCCATAAAAAGGAATGTGGGTATAAAAGATTACGGCCATATTATGCCTGGCCACGGCGGTGTCCTTGACAGGTTTGATAGCATACTTTTCCTGGCACCGGTAATATATTATTATATAAGGTATGTTTTCTACTGATTTCCACCATGGATAAAATAAATACATAATTTGGGAGTATAATCATGAAGAATATATCAGTTTTGGGTTCGACAGGTTCAATTGGTGTTCAAACCCTTGATGTGGTAAGAAAAAACAAAGATAAGTTTAATATAGTAGGTTTGTCGGCAAACAGCAATGCAGACCTTCTCTATGAACAGATTGTGGAGTTTAGACCACAAAAAGCGGCGATTTTTGATGATGCATGTGTAAATAAATTAAGGGAAAGATTAAATAATATCAACTTGAAAACAGAAATAACCTCCGGCATGGAAGGTTTGATTGAAGTTGCAACCATAGATGATGCGCACATGGTTTTGGTAGCGGTTGTGGGAATGGTGGGTTTGCAGCCTACGGTAAAAGCCATAGAAAAAAGCAAGGATATTGCCCTTGCAAACAAAGAAACCCTGGTTGCCGGCGGTCGTGTTGTTATGGAAGCATTAAAAAACTCACGTTCAAAGCTTATTCCGGTAGACAGCGAACATTCGGCAATATTTCAGTGCCTCCAATTAAGCAGCAATCCAAAAGATGTGGAAAAGATAATACTTACAGCTTCGGGAGGACCTTTCAGAGGTAAAAAAACAGAAGATTTAGTTGATATATCCCCGGAAAAGGCCTTAAAGCATCCAAACTGGAGCATGGGCAGAAAAATAAGCATAGATTCGGCTACACTTATGAATAAAGGCTTAGAAGTAATTGAAGCCCACTGGCTTTTTGACAGAAACTTTGACAAAATAGATGTAGTGGTTCATCCACAGAGCATAATTCACTCAATGGTGGAATACATCGATGGGTCAATAATTGCCCAGTTGGGAGCAGCGGATATGAGAAATCCCATATTATATGCGCTGTCCTATCCTGAAAGATTACCAGGAGTATCCCATAAGCTCAATTTAGTTGAGGCAGGCAAACTCACCTTCGAAGAGCCGGATTATGAAACCTTTAAATGCCTTAAGCTCTCATATGATGCGGGAAAGATAGGCGGCACCATGCCGGTTGTTTTGAATGCGGCTAATGAAGCCGCTGTTGATTTGTTTTCGAAAGGGAAAATAAAGTTCTTAGATATACAGGATATTGTAGAGCAGTCAATGTTAAAGCATAATACAAATGAAAAACCTTCAATTGAAGAGATAATTGAAATTGACAAAAATACCAAGAGTTTTATATATAAAAATTACTTGAAATAAAGGATGGTGTGTTAATGATAACTCTGTTAGCAGTTGTATTTGTATTCGGCCTGCTGATAATGGGGCATGAATTTGGTCATTTTATAATGGCTAAGCTTAATAATATAAAAGTTCTGGAATTTGCCTTTGGCATGGGACCCAGGTTATTTAAATTTGACGGTAAAGAGACGGCATATTCATTAAGGATTTTTCCAATCGGCGGTTATGTCAAGATGCTGGGTGAAGAAGAAGAGGTTAATGATCCAAGGTCTTTCAGCAGCAAAAAAACCCTTGCAAAAATGTCGGTAATTGCAGCGGGACCCATTATGAATATAATCATTGCCGTTGTGATATTTGCCATAATTTCCATGACTTCCGGCTATGTAAAACCCATAGTTTCTAAATTGGTGGATGAGTATCCTGCCGCTAAAAATGCGGGTATACTTCCTGGAGACAGGATTATCAGGGTAAACGGCCAGAAAATATCGACCTATGAGGATTACCTGGTTTTTGTATATGAAAACGGCGGCAAGCCTTTCAATATCGTTATTGACAGGAACGGAGACCAAAAAAGCTTTGAGCTTAATCCAATATGGAATGCCGAGGAAGAAAGATACATGATAGGTATTGAAGCAACTATAGGCAGAGCCAATATTTTGGAAGCCCTGAACTATGGAGTCAACAATACCTGGTCCTTTGTAAAGCAAATAGGCGGCTTCTTTAAGAATCTTATTATGGGAAAGGCTTCGACGGAAGATGTAAGCGGTCCCGTAGGAATCATCAAATTTGCGGGAGATGCGGCAAGGCAGGGCTTTAACAGTCTTCTTGTATTCACTGCCTTTTTAAGCATAAATTTAGCCATAATGAACCTCATACCCTTCCCGGCCTTAGACGGAGGATGGCTGTTTATTTTAGTCATTGAAGGTTTAAGAAGAAGAAGGTTAGATGCAAATAAAATAGGAGTGGTAAACTTCATTGGTTTTGCATTCCTCATGATTTTAACGGTATTGATTACCTTCAGGGATTTTCTAAGATTAAGCATATTTTAAGCAGGTGGTATTATGCAAAGAAAAAACACCAGGCAGGTTAAAGCAGGAAATGTTTATATAGGAGACAATAACAAAATTGCCATTCAGTCCATGTGCAACACCGATACAAGGGATGTTAAAAAGACCGTAGAGCAGATAAAAAGGTTAGAGGATATAGGCTGCGAAATAATTAGGGTAGCGGTACCTGATACCGAAGCTGCTCTGGCTATAAAAGGCATTAAGAAAAGAATAAAAATTCCCCTTGTCGCTGATATACATTTTGACTATCGTTTAGCTCTTTTATCCATGGAAAATGGGGTGGATAAATTAAGGATTAATCCAGGCAATATAGGAAGCATAGACAGAGTAAAGACTGTCGTTGAAATGGCAAAGGATAAAAACATTCCTATAAGAATAGGTGTAAATTCTGGCTCCTTGGAAAAGGATATGCTTTTAAAATACGGAGGAGTTACGTCACAAGCTCTTGTTGAAAGTGCCTTGAAACATGTTGATATCCTTGAAAAATGCAGCTTTTATGATACTGTTATTTCCATAAAATCTTCAAATGTGATGACAATGATAGATTCTTACCGTTTGATTTCACAAAGAACAGATTATCCTCTTCATTTAGGCGTTACCGAAGCCGGCACGCTGATGTCCGGAACCATTAAATCTTCCGTAGGCATAGGCGCTCTTCTGTCAGAGGGAATAGGAGATACTATAAGGGTGTCCTTAACGGGGGACCCGGCAGATGAAGTAAAGGTAGGCCGTCAGATTTTAAAAGCCCTAGGTTTATTAAGGGGCGGAATAGAAGTAATATCCTGCCCTACTTGCGGAAGGACAAGCATTGACCTTATAAAAATAGCCACTGAAGTTGAAGAGAAGATAACGGATATGGATAAAAATTTAAAGGTGGCCATTATGGGCTGTGCCGTAAACGGGCCGGGAGAAGCCAGGGAGGCCGACATTGGAATTGCAGGAGGCCAGGGAGAATGCTTGCTGTTTAAAAAAGGAGAGATAATAAGAAAAATTCCTGAAAGAGACATCATAAGGGAGCTTATCGACGAAATCAAGAGCATGTAGTTAATTTTACAAATATGGCAAAAATAGAACAGGGATTATTATCTGTTCTATTTTTATGTTAGAATATTAAAGAGAGCACGGATGATATCCAACACTTTAAAAGTGGAGGAATATAAATGAAAATAACTGCCATTATTCCCGCCTATAATGAGGTAAAACACATTGCAGATGTCCTTTTGGTATTAAAAAAAGTAAATATTATAGATGAAATTATAGTGGTAAGCGACGGCTCTTGTGACGGTACCGCGGAAAAGGCCAGATCTTTCGGCGTTAATGTAATAGAATTAAAGAACAACTTAGGAAAGGGCGGCGCCATGAAGGAGGGCTTGAAAAACTGTGGTGCAAGTATTGTACTTTTTCTCGATGCGGATTTGATAGGGTTGACAGAAAAACATATTTACAATTTACTGTCTCCTGTCATTAACGATTTTGCTGATATGACCATCGGTATTTTCGCTAACGGAAGATTGGCAACGGATTTGGCACAAAAAATTGCTCCTCATCTTTCAGGTCAAAGAGCAGTCAAAAAATCCGTTATCGATAACATTGAAAATATGTACATAACAAGGTACGGAATAGAAGCAGCCCTTACAAAATATGCAGAGATAAATAATTTAAGGGTAGATATGGTTCCACTGCCTGACATGACTCATCATATGAAAGAAGAAAAGCTTGGATTGGCAAAAGGTTTTGCTGCCAGGCTTAAGATGTACTGGGATATATTAAGGTGTATGGGAATACATATCAAAAGAAAAAGAGCCGGAGGTAAAAGATGACAAAAGCTTTGAAAGAATTTCTTAAGGGCATTGAGATTGAAGAAAATCTTGTGCCTTTAGTTGAAGATATTAATATCGAAAAAGTGTCGGTAAACAAAAAGGATAGAAGCTTTAATATATATGTTAAATCAACAATTGAGCTTCATAGCGATGCAATAAAGTCTTTGTGCAGCATCATAAGAAAAAAATACGGTATAAATGAAACTGTTGACATTATACCCATAAAAAAGCCAGCAAAAGCTCTGGATATGAACACTATGGATTCGGAGTATTTTGAGGATATAATCAAATATGTTTCCCTTAAGGTGCCCATGATAAATGGCTCTTTTAAAAATGTCCAGAGGAAGATAGAGGCTAACGATTACATATTGATTTTAGAGAATAAATTCAGTTATGATTTTCTAACTTCGAAGGGCTGCCATGATTTAATAAGGGAATATATTAAAGAAAATTACGGCATAAAAGTAAACATTAAGCTTGATTATAAAGAGGACTTAAGCTCTCACACAGAATATTTTGCAAAAAAACAGGAAGAGGATAAAGCGCTTTTATCGGATTTTATAAAAAATACTAAAAACAGCAGCTCCGCTGCCATAAAAGAGGACAGCAAATCTCCCCTTATACTGGGAAAAAAGACTGATGATTTTGTGATCCCTATTAAGGAAGTAAATGATTTATCAGGAAGGATAACCATTGAAGGGGATATATTTGATTTAAAAATCATTGAGACAAAAACCGGAAGGACCATCATTAGCTTTAATATAACGGATTATACAAGTTCCATTACCGTAAAAGCCTTTCCAAACGAGAAAACTGGTGACGCATTAAAAGAAAGGTTAAAGGTAGGCCTTCACTGCAAAGTAAGAGGAGAAGCATCCTTTGATAAATACTCAAAGGAAACCACCATGATAGCATCTGATATCGAAGAGACCAAGGGCATTTCAAGGATGGATGATTATCCAGAAAAAAGAGTGGAACTTCATCTGCATACTCAGATGAGTTCTATGGACGGTGTAAGTGACGTTTCCCATCTTATAAAAACTGCTGCCAAATGGGGCCATAAAGCAGTTGCCATTACAGACCATGGTGTGGTACAAGCCTTTCCGGAAGCTGCGGAAGCGGCGGCAAAATATAATATAAAGGTGCTCTATGGCGTTGAAGCCTATATGGTAGATGACGGAGTACCCATTGTATATAACAGCAATGACACCTCCTTAGATTGTGAGTTTGTTGTATTTGACATTGAAACCACGGGATTGTCAAGCTTTACGGACAAGATAACGGAGATAGGTGCCGTTAAAATAAAGGAAGGGCAGATTACAGACAGCTTCAGCGCCCTTATAAACCCAGGAGTTAAAATTCCAAGGAATATTGTTGAATTAACTGGAATTGATGATGAAATGGTTAAGGACAAGCCCCCTATATCTGTCGTACTGCCGGAATTTTTAAGCTTTATTGGGGATGCGCCTTTAGTTGCCCATAATGCCAAATTTGATGTAGGCTTTATAAAGCAAAACGCAAGGAAGCTGGGAGCGGAAATAAATAATCCCGTTGTTGATACCTTAACCTTATCAAGAATGCTTTTCCCTGAACTTAAGAAGCATAAGCTTGATGTAGTTGCAAAGCACTTAGGTATAAAACTTGAAAACCATCACAGGGCAGTGGATGATTCTGAATGTACCGGAAGGATATTTTTAAAATGCCTTGATATCATTAAAGAAAAGGGTGCAAGTAAGCTTAAGGATATAAACAGCATATTTAACGGAAAGCAGGATTATAAAAAGGCCGATACCTACCACACAGTTTTAATAGTTAAAAATTATGAAGGACTTTTGAATCTATATAAGCTTATTTCCATATCCCACTTGAACTATTATTACAGGAGGCCGAGGATTTTAAAGAGCCTTCTTATGGAGTATAAAGAAGGGCTTATAATAGGTTCGGGCTGTGAAGCGGGGCTTTTATTCAGGGAAGTGCTGCGCGGGGCAAGCGATTCTGAGCTTGCGGACATTGTGAGATTTTATGATTATCTTGAAATTCAGCCAATTGCCAATAATGAATTTTTAGTCCGTGAAAACAGGGTGCAAAATGAAGAAGAGCTAAAAAACATCAACAAAAGGATAGTGGATTTAGGTATTAAATATAAAAAGCCTGTGGTTGCCACAGGAGACGTCCATTTCTTAAATCCCGAAGATGAGGTATACAGAAGGATTTTGATGTCAGGTCAGGGCTTTGAAGATGCAGACAAGCAGGCTCCTCTCTATTTAAAGACCACGCGGGAGATGATGGATGAATTTTCTTATTTAGGCAAAGAGTATGCCTATGATGTTGTTATAAAAAATCCCAATTTAATTGCGGATATGGTGGAGGTTATAAAGCCCATACCCGATGAAACCTTTACGCCTAAAATAGACGGTGCCGATGATGAAATCAGAAAGATGACCATGGACAGAGCTCATGAGATATATGGAGAAAACCTTCCAGAGATAGTCGTGAAAAGATTAGATAAAGAATTAAATTCTATAATAAATAACGGCTATGCCGTATTGTACTTAATAGCCCAAAAGCTGGTTCATAAGTCTGTAAATGACGGCTATCTGGTAGGCTCCAGGGGCTCTGTAGGATCTTCCTTTGTGGCTACCATGTGCGGTATTACAGAAGTTAATCCCCTTCCCCCTCATTATGTATGCAAAAAGTGCAAGCACTCGGAATTTATAACCGACGGCTCCATAGGCTCCGGTGCTGATTTGGAGGATAAAATATGCCCCAACTGCGGTGAGGAGCTAATAAAGGAAGGACACGACATACCCTTTGAAGTATTTTTAGGATTTGAAGGAGACAAGGAGCCTGATATAGACTTGAATTTCTCGGGAGATTATCAACCCGTAGCTCATAGATATACAGAAGAGCTCTTTGGAAAGGGACATGTCTTCAGAGCGGGGACCATCGGTACAATTGCTGATAAAACTGCCTATGGTTTTGTTAAAAACTATCTTGCAGAAAAAAACATAGTAACTTCCCAAGCAGAGGTTGAGAGGCTTACTAAAGGGTGTACGGGAGTTAAAAGGACAACAGGCCAGCACCCAGGCGGTGTAATGGTCGTTCCGAGAGATAATGAAATATATCAGTTTACTCCGGTGCAGCACCCGGCTGATGATTCTGAATCGGATATCATAACCACCCATTTTGATTACCATTCCATAAGCGGAAGGTTACTTAAGCTTGATATATTAGGTCATGACGACCCGACGGTAATTAAAATGCTTCAGGATTTAACGGGAATAGATCCAACAACCCTGCCTTTAGGAGATGAAAGGGTAATCGGGCTATTTACCTCCCCTGAGCCTTTGGGAATAAAAAAAGGAGATATAAACTGCGAGGTCGGAACCTTAGGCCTTCCTGAATTTGGAACAAAGTTTGTAAGGCAGATGCTTGTGGATACAAAGCCTAAAACCTTTGCGGAACTGGTAAGGATAAGCGGACTGTCCCACGGTACGGATGTATGGCTTAATAATGCCCAGGACCTTATAAGAAGCAACACCGCCACACTTAAAGAAGTAATCTGTACAAGGGACGATATAATGCTTTATCTTATGTATAAAGGTGTAAAGCCAAAGAGCGCATTTAACATAATGGAAAGAGTAAGAAAGGGAAAGGGCTTAAGGCCGGAAGATATGGAGGAGATGAAGGCAAATGATGTGCCCCAGTGGTATATTGATTCCTGCAACAAGATAAAATACATGTTCCCTAAGGGCCATGCAGTTGCCTATGTTATGATGGCCATAAGGATTGCCTATTTTAAAGTCTATTATCCTTTATGTTATTATGCAGCTTATTTCTCTATAAGGGCTGATGAGTTTGATGCCGACATCATAACAAAGGGCGAAAAAAGCATAACCGATAAGATAAAGAGCATTGAGGCTATGGGAAACGAGGCCTCTCAAAAAGACAAGGGTTTGCTTACCATACTTGAAATCGCATTGGAAATGCATAAAAGAGGTTTTTCATTCTGCCCTGTGGATTTGTACAAGTCTGATGCAGTGAAGTTTTTAATCGAAGGAAATAGCCTTATTCCTCCCCTTAACTCTTTGCAGGGATTGGGAGAAGCAGCTGCAAGAAGCATAATGGAGTCAAGAGAAAAGGGAAATTTCATATCCATTGAAGATTTAAGAAACCGTGCAAAGGTTTCCAAAACTGTTATTGAGATACTTAAAAATCATGGATGTTTGCGTGATATGCCCGAGAGCAATCAGCTGACTTTATTTTAAGCTTGAAATATCAGAATTATGATGGTATAATAGCACTGAGTTTGGTAAAATCTTTTAATTGTGCACAAAGAGTGGGAAAAACCCACTCTTTCATATTACTTAAGCCTGTCATGGGTTATGCGGTATAATACATATGCATAATTGGGAAAATAATTAATAAAACCAAAGAGAGGGACTCCTATGGCAAAGAAGAAAGTGGAAGAAACGGTAGAGGAATTATGCCTGCCAATTGCAAATAGACTGGGACTTAACTTAATAGACGTTGAATATAAAAAAGAAGGCAGCAATTATGTGCTGAGAATAATAATAGATAAACCACAGGGTATAGTAATCGAAGATTGTGAGAATTTAAGCAGGGAATTGGATGAGAAATTAGATGAATTGGACCCCATCCAAAATGCTTACAGCCTTGAAGTGCAGTCACCGGGTGAGCGCATTTTAGTTCATGAAAGGGAATACGAATACTTTAAGGACAGGGATGTCGAAGTGAAGTTTTATGAACCCTTAGAGGGTAAAAAAGTATTCGAAGGTATATTAAAAGGTTTAAAAGACGGAAATGTAACCATTCAAACTGAAAAGGGAGAGGATGCGCAGTTCCCCATGGACAAAATCGCGCATGTCAGATTGAAAATCAAATTATAGAAGGAGGGTTAAAAGAAATGAATGGGGAGTTTATTGAGGCAGTAAGTCAGATAGCAAAGGAAAAGGGGATTCAGCCCGAGGTTTTATTCGAAGCCTTGGAATCCGCACTTGTTTCTGCCTATAAAAAGAATTTCGGTTCGGCACAAAATGTTAAGATAACCATCAACAGAGAGACCGGAGATGTCCATGTATACGCTCAGAAGACCATGGTAGATGAAGTAATGGATGAATTGCTTGAAATATCCATAGACGATGCCAAGCGCATTGATAGAAATTACAAATTAGGGGATATTATCGATATCGAGGTAACGCCAAAAACCTTCGGAAGAATTGCCGCCCAGACAGCAAAACAGGTAGTGGTTCAAAAGATAAGAGAAGCTGAAAGGGGTATAATTTACGAGCAGTTCTCCAGCAAGGAAAACGACCTTGTCATTGGTACAGTACAGAGAAAAGATAAACAAAATGTTTATATAGACCTTGGCAAAACCGAAGCTGTCCTCGGGCAAAGCGAACAAATGCCCGGAGAAGAGTACAACTTCCAGGACAGGTTGAAGCTCTATGTGGTGGAAGTTAAAAAGACCAGTAAGGGACCTCAGATAATAGTATCAAGAACCCATCCCGGTCTCGTAAAAAGGCTCTTTGAACAGGAAGTGCCCGAGATATTCGAAGGTGTCGTTGAAATAAAAGGCATTGCAAGAGAAGCTGGGTCCAGAACAAAAATCGCCGTTCATTCAAATGACGAAAATGTGGATCCGACAGGTGCCTGTATTGGACCTAAGGGTACCAGGGTTCAAAGTATAGTTGATGAATTAAAGGGAGAAAAAATAGATGTTATTAAATGGAGCAAAAATCCTGAGGAATTCATTGCCAGCGCATTGAGCCCGGCAAAAGTATTGAGTGTTGAGGTCAGTGAAAAGGAAAAATCGGCAAAGGTAGTGGTGCTGGATTATCAATTATCCCTTGCCATCGGAAAAGAAGGACAGAATGCAAGGCTGGCTGCAAAGCTTACAGGATGGAAAATAGACATAAAAAGTCAGTCTCAGGTTAAAGATATAGAAGATGAAATAGTTTAGGGGGCGTTCTATCATGCTCAAAAAAAAGAAAATCCCTCTTAGAATGTGTTTAGGCTGCCAGGAAATGAAACCCAAAAAAGAGCTAATCAGGGTGGTAAAGACGGCAAAGGAAGATGAGATAAAAATTGATATTACGGGTAAGCTGTCAGGCCGGGGTGCTTATGTGTGCAGGAATATGGAATGCTTTGAAAAGGCATATAAGGCTAAAAAACTGGAGCGGGCTCTGGAGCATCAGATAGCTCCTGATATTTACGAATCTCTGAGAAAGGAGATACTACCCGTTGAATGAAGAAAGATTGTATTCTTTCCTGGGAATAATTAAAAAAGCCGGTAAATTAGCAGCGGGATATAATAATTGTATCTTTGATATCAAAAAGGACAAGTGTAAATTACTTATAATAGCAGAGAATGCTTCGGACAATACCAAAGATAAATTTGAAAGTCTGTGCAAAGGCAGAAAATTATCTTATTTTATATTCGGAGATAAAGAAAGATTGGGAAGTTGTATAGGGAAGGCATCCATGTCGGTGCTGGCAATCAAAGACGAAAACATGTCAAAGGTGGTACAGAGTATGTTTGAGTAAATAATATTCGGGGGTGTATTGAATGTCGAAATCAAGGGTATACGAACTTGCTAAGGAATATAACGTTACAAGCAAGGATTTAATAGAATTACTGAAGGAATTTAATATAAATATTAAAAATCATATGAGTATTGTGGAAGATGAGGGCTTGAAAATTATTAAGGATTATTACGGAGTAAAAGAAGAAGCAAATAAAGACGCGACTAAAAACACCAATACAGCTAAAAAGGAAGAAGTATTGCCCCAGAGTGACATTGACGCAGATATTGATGATATCGAAGATGTTATTGCAGTTCCAAAGGGAAAGATAAAGGATGCAGGCCCTAAAAAGGTTGTAAACAATAAAGTGAAGCCTAAAAAGAAAGGCTTTGATAAGTCTGCAGCAGAAAAGAGCAATGAAAAACAGGAGTCTCACCAAGAATTAAAAATAGTGTCAATTAAAGACGGCATTACAGTAAAAGAGCTGGCTGAAAAGCTTAAAAAACCTTCAGCGGAAATAATCAAGAAATTGATATTGTCAGGTGTAATGGCTACCATAAATCATGAGCTGGATTTTGCTGCTGCAGAAAAAATAGCAGAGCAGTATGGCATAATTGCGGAACAGGAGCAAGTCAAGAACTTAGAGGAAGTTCTTATAAACGACATAGAGGATAACCCCGAGGACTTGAGATTCAGACCTCCCGTTGTTACAATTATGGGCCATGTTGACCATGGTAAGACCTCCCTGCTGGACGCCATAAGGGAAACCCATGTCACATTGGAAGAGGCTGGCGGTATAACCCAGCACATTGGTGCTTACACCGTTGAAATAAATGATAATAAAATCACTTTTTTGGATACTCCGGGACATGAAGCTTTCACATCCATGAGGATGAGAGGAGCTCAGGCTACGGATATCGCAATTTTGGTCGTTGCTGCAGATGACGGGGTTATGCCTCAAACCATAGAAGCAATAAACCATGCAAAGGCCGCCAATGTACCTATTGTAGTGGCAGTAAATAAAATAGATAAACCAAATGCAAATCCGGATAAAGTTAAGCAGGAGCTTACTGAATACGGTCTTGTTTCCGAAGATTGGGGCGGAGATACAATAATAGTTCATGTATCGGCTAAAACCAAGGAAGGTATAAGCACCCTTCTTGAAATGATATTGCTGGTTGCAGAGATGCAGGAATTAAAAGCCAATCCAAACAGGTATGCAAAGGGTATAGTTATAGAATCAAAGCTTGATAAAAGCAGAGGAGCAGTGGCAACCATACTGGTTAAGAATGGTACACTGCATATTGGCGATGCAATTGTTGCCGGTACTTCATCGGGAAGAGTAAGGGCTATGTTTGATGACAAGGGCAAAAAGGTAAAAGGCGCAGGTCCTTCAATCCCCGTGGAAGTATTGGGCTTTAATGAGGCACCTGATTCCGGTGACATAATGTATGTTGTACAGGATGAAAAGGTGGCAAGACAGATAGTTGAAGGCAGGGTAAACGAAACCAGAAGCAAGATGATTGATGAGCATAAAGTATCATTAGAAGGTTTATTCAGCCAGATTGAAGCCGGTAAGGTAAAGGACCTTAACATAATTGTAAAGGCAGATGTTCATGGCTCCGTGGAAGCATTGACTCAATCCTTAGAGCGGCTGTCCAATGAAAAGGTAAAGGTAAAAGTAATACATGGCGGTGTTGGCGCCATAACCGAAACTGACGTTACTTTTGCTTCCGTTTCCAATGCCGTAATCATCGGCTTTAACGTAAGGCCGGACATAAAAGCCAGCGTATACGCCGAAAAGGAAAAGGTGGATATAAAGACTTACAGGATAATCTATGAAGCAATCGGAGATATCGAGTCAGCTATGAAAGGAATGCTGGACCCTGAATTTAAAGAGGTTGTTCAAGGAAGGGCAGAAGTCAGGGCAACATTCAAAGTATCAAGCATTGGCACAATTGCTGGCTGCTATGTAACTGAGGGTAAGATAAATCGTGCAAATGAAGTAAGGCTTATAAGAGACGGAGTAGTTATATACGAAGGAAAGCTAGCTTCCCTAAAGCGATTCAAGGATGATGCAAAGGAAGTCTCAGCAGGCTATGAATGCGGTATAAGCGTTGAGAAATTCAACGATATCAAGGAAGGCGACATATTTGAAAGTTTTGAAATGGTTCAAATAGATAAAGCTAAATAGGCTGAAGAAAGGTGGCATTACTATGTCTTTTAGCAGGGTTAACCGTATAAATGAGGAATATAAAAAAGAAATAAGCGATATTATAAAAAATGATATAAGGGACCCGAGGATTGCTGAATTTACCAGCGTCGTGCTAGTTGATGTTACAAAGGACTTAAGATATGCCAAAGTTTATGTAAGTATCATGGGCGATGACAAGAGCAAAAATGATACTATTGCAGGTTTAAAGAGTGCAGCCGGTTTCATTAGAAAGGAATTGGGCACCAGGGTTAAGTTAAGGTATACTCCGGAGATAATCTTTGAGCTGGACAATTCCATTGAATACGGAATGCATATAAATGAACTGTTAAAAGGAATTAATAAATCAGAGGAAGATATAAAATGATTGCATCGGAAATAGCAGCTGTTTTAAAGATTAATAGTAATTTTGCTTTATCTGCCCACATTAATCCCGATGGTGACAGCTTGGGCTCAATGCTGGCATTATACAACGTTTTAAAAGCTATGGGCAAAAATGTGAAGGTATTTGCAGGCGACAGCCTGCCTTCCAATTATTCATACCTTCCTGGTTATGATTCCATTGTCAACTACAGCGAGGATATGGATGAAGAATTTGATGTATTTATCGTTGTGGACTGCGGAAGCTTTGACCGAACGGGAAAATGCAGCTGCCTTTCAGAAAAATCCAAAATAAGCATAAACATAGATCATCACTTAACAAATTCTCTTTTTGCCGATTATAATCTGGTAGATTCGAATTCTTCGGCAGCGGGGGAATTGATATACCAGATTATAAAGCTTATGGGCGTGGATATAAGAAAGGAAGAGGCGCTTTGTTTATATACTGCTATTTTTTCAGACACAGGAGGCTTTAGGTATTCAAATACCACCTCCGTTACCCACCAGATAGCTGGAGATTTGATTAATACAGGAATTAATTTCAGCAATATATATGAGCTTATTTACAGAAATTACTCCTTAAACGATGTAAAGATAATGGGTAAAGCACTGAGCAGCATAGAGCTTTATAGTGATGCGAAAATTGCTTATATGGAGCTTTTGTTATCGGATTTAGGTGACCTTAATCTTGAGGATGTCAATACATCGGAATTTATAGATTATGCAAGGGATATAAATACTGTGGAAGTTGCCCTCTTTGTGAAGCAGGTAAAGGCTGATGAGTATAAATTAAGCTTCAGATCAAAGAATTATGTGGATGTCAGAAAAATATGCGAAAAGTACGGCGGTGGCGGACATGCAAAGGCAGCAGGCTGCACTATCACAGGTGAGCTTTGTGACTTTAGGGATGCTGTCATAAAGGATTTGCAGCAAGCACTAGAGGATGGTGGCAGGTGAAGGGCATACTTAATATTTTAAAACCGCCGGCTATGACTTCTCAGGATGTGGTTTCCTATGTAAAAAGGCTTGTGAAAGCTGATAAAGCAGGCCATACGGGGACGCTGGACCCTAATGCCGCAGGAGTGCTGCCGGTATGCTTAGGCAAAGCCACCAGAGTGACTGAGTACCTTCTAAACGATAAGAAATCCTACCGTGCAGAGCTTATGATAGGAGCTTTAAGCAATACTCTTGATAAATACGGCGAGGTTGAATTTCTAAGCCATGAATTAAATTCTCATGAGAAAATTTATGAGGCTCTTTTAAGTTTTAAAGGGAATATTAAACAAATTCCGCCTATGTTTTCTGCCTTAAAGCACAATGGCAGGAGGCTTTATGAGCTTGCGAGGCAGGGGGAAGAGGTAGAGCGTAAGGTTCGTGAAGTTTTTATATATGATTTAAGCCTTATTAATATAGAAGGAAACAGGGTCATATTTGATGTGACATGCTCAAAGGGTACATATATAAGGACATTATGCAGCGATATCGGAAAATATCTTGGAAGCGATGCAATTATGACATTCCTATTAAGGACAAAGACAGGCCCCTTCGATATAAAGGATGCAATAACATTGGATGAACTTAAATGCGCTGTTGAAAATGATAATGTGAAGTCCTATTTACATGGTACTGACAAAGCTCTGGAGGAATACAGCAGAGTTTATATAGATGATGAGCTTTCAAAGAGAGTGCTAAACGGGGTAGGCTTTAATTTTGATGAATGCAATACATTTGAAAAAAGAAACTATGATGATGTTATTTTAATATATAATAATGAAAACTTTTTAGCATTAGGCAGAAGAAATGATATAAACGATTTTGTTAAGATTGACAAGGTTTTTGCTTGAGGGGTGTAGCTATGGAAGTAATTTACGGGGGTGTGGCAGATACTATAAGGGAAGGGCCTTATGCCTGCGCTTTGGGATTTTTTGACGGCGTGCATTTAGGTCATCAAAACCTTATAACTGCCTTGAAAGATATTTCAGTTGATAAGAATTATAAGACTATGGTATTTACCTTTGAAAAACATCCGCTTGCTTTTTTAAATAAGGAAAATGCTCCAATGCTCATAACGGATAATTGTGCAAAGACCGAGATTTTTGAAGGCTTAGGAGTTGACCTTTTATATTTTTCCAAGGTGGATCAGGATTTTCTTCATACCCAGCCGGAGGAATTTCTAAACGAGATACTGATTAAAAAATTTGACGTAAAAGCCATAGTTGCAGGCTTTAATTTTAAATTCGGCTTTAAAGGCCAAGGAACGTCAGAATATCTTTTGGACTACGGAAAAAGAAAGGATTTAGACATAAAGATAGTAGAGCCCATATTCTATGAAGGACAGCTTGTAAGCAGCACAACCATAAGAAGCCTTATAAAACAGGGCGACATGGAAGCCGTTCAAAAATTTATGGGAAGAAATTTCTCAATTTGCGGAAATGTTATTCACGGAAAGGCCCGAGGAAGACTCATGGGTATTCCCACGGCAAACATCATTGCAAAACCCGGCCTTATTTTGCCAAAGAGCGGTGTTTATGCAACAAAAGTCAGAGTTGAAAATTCTGATGTATCTTATATTGCCATTACAAACGTTGGGAGCAATCCCACCTTCGGAAAGAATCCAATAACCATTGAAACTCATATAATTGATTTCAGTGAAGATTTATACGGCAGAAATATAAAAATAGATTTTCATTATAGAATAAGGGATGAGAGGGCATTCAACGGCCCTGATGATTTGGCATCCCAAGTAAATAAGGATAAGAACTATGCCGTAAGGTACTTTAACAGTTAAAGTATGTTTACAAATAAATTTTATTTTGCTATAATATGTCTGTAATTCACATAAACCATTTGCTGTGTTTTTCGAATCTCCGGCGATGTACACGGCTTTTGGCGATTAATATTAAGGAGGTGACATCTATGGATAAAGTCAGAAAACAGGAAATAATAGGCCAGTATAAGCTGCACGAGGGTGACACTGGTTCTCCAGAGGTACAGATAGCAATCCTAACTGACAGAATCAACCATTTGAATGATCATTTAAAGATGCACAAAAAAGATCATCATTCAAGAAGAGGTCTTTTAAAGATGGTTGGTCAGAGAAGAGGATTACTAAATTACCTTAAAGACAAGGACATCGAAAGATACAGGACTATTATCGGAAAACTTGACATCAGAAGATAATCGGAGCGGTGTATACCGCTCTATTATTTTAATTTCATTTACATATTGCGTGTTTTTTTATATTTTAGGAAAACATATATATTAGTTATTGAAAGGAGGTAATAAATTGGTTCATAATTTTGAAACTGAAATAGCAGGCAGAAAGTTGGAAGTAGAGATAGGAAGAATTGCTTTGCTTTCAAACGGTGCAGTTTTGGCAAAGTATGGTGAAACTGCTGTTTTAATAAATGCCAATGCTTCAAGCGACCCAAGAGAAGGAATCGATTTTTTCCCTTTAAGCGTAGAATATGAAGAAAGATTATATTCTGTCGGTAAAATACCTGGGGGTTTTGTTAAGAGAGAAGGCAGGCCTACGGAGAAGGCCATACTTTCAGCAAGGGCAATTGACAGGCCTATAAGACCTCTGTTTCCTAAAGGATACAGAAATGATGTACAGGTGATATGTACAGTTATGTCCGTAGACCCCGACAACCAGCCGGACGTATTGTCCATAAACGGTGCCTCCCTTGCACTTACCATATCCGATATTCCTTTTGAAGGACCTGTAGGTGCGGTTTTGGTAGGATATGCCCACGGAGAATTTTTATTGAACCCTACTACTGCTGAGAGAGAAAAAAGCAGCTTAAACCTTCTCGTTGTTTCGACAAAAGAAAAAGTCATCATGATTGAAGCCGGAGCACAGGAAATCGATGAAAACACCATGTACAATGCCATTATGTTCGGCTTTGAAAAATGCCAGGATTTAATTAAGTTCCAGGAAGATATAAGGGCAAAGGTGGGCAAGGAAAAAATCCTTCCGAAAATATATCATGTGGATGAAGAGCTTGAAAAAGCCGTTATAGAATATTCCGAACCGCTGATAAAAGAAGCAATGCACATAAGGGACAGGATTGAAAGGCAGGATAAAACCCAGGAAGTTAAGGAAAAGGTCTTTGAACATTTTGCAGAGATTTTTCCCGAGAAAGAAAAGGATATTGATTCAGTTCTTTATAATATGATGAAGGAAGAATTGAGAAGGATAGCCTTAGAAGAAAACGTAAGAATAGACGGCAGGGATTTTGATGAGATAAGGCCTATATCCTGCGATGTGGGACTTCTAAAGAGGACTCACGGTACAGGACTTTTCACAAGAGGCCAGACACAGGTATTGACTGTGGCTACTTTAGGCGCAGTAGGTGATGTCCAGATTCTTGACGGAATAGGTGAAGAGGAATTCAAGCGCTATATGCATCATTATAATTTCCCGCCTTACAGCACAGGTGAAGTTAAGATGCTAAGAGGACCCGGAAGAAGGGAAATAGGGCATGGAGCTCTTGCTGAAAAAGCATTGGAACCTGTCATACCTTCAGAAGAAGAATTCCCATACACAATACGCTTAGTTTCCGAGGTTGTAAGCTCAAACGGCTCCACATCCCAGGCTAGCGTATGTGCCAGCACATTGTCATTGATGGATGCAGGCGTTCCTATTAAAGCCATGGTTGCCGGCGTTGCAATGGGTATGATATCAACTGATGATTTCAGCACATTTAAAGTACTGACAGATATCCAGGGAACTGAAGACTTCTTTGGTGATATGGACTTTAAAGTGGCTGGTACAGAAAAGGGTATAACTGCAATCCAGGTTGATACCAAGGTTCATGGATTGCCTAAGGATGTTATAAAGGAAACTTTGGAAAAAGCTTATAAAGGCAGGCTTCACATTTTAGGAAAAATGAAAGAATGCATAAGTGAACCAAGAACTGATCTTTCACCTTATGCTCCAAGGATAATAACAACAACCATTGACCCTGACAAGATAAGAGATGTTATAGGACCCGGAGGAAAGACAATAAATAAAATCATTGCCGATACGGGAGTTAAGATAGACATTGAAGATGACGGAAGAATATTCATATCAGCCCAGGATACCGAAGCAGGCAAAAAGGCCCTTAAGATAATTGAGGGATTGACTCACGAAGTTAAAGCCGGTGAGGTATACTTAGGCAAAGTAAACAGAATCGTCACCTTCGGAGCATTTGTAGAAATACTCCCCGGTAAAGAAGGCTTGGTTCACATTTCAAAACTTGATTTTGAAAGAGTAAACAAGGTCGAAGATGTTGTAAACATAGGTGATGAAGTGCTGGTTAAGGTAACTGAAATCGACAGCCAGGGCAGAATCAACTTATCAAGAAAAGATGCATTAAAAGATCAAAAGGAAAATGCCGAAAAGGATAAAAAGGCTTAATACCAAAGCCTTTTTTTTATGGCAAAAATTATGATAATTTTATAATAAAAATTACTTGCTGACAGGCATACTTAAGATAGTTATTGTTATGGTATTAAACATAAGTTATAATAATAATACTGCGTCTTTAGGGCATAATGCTTAATTTAATCTTCAGGAGGAAAAAATGTATACAAAAGATACTCTTGATAACAGAATAAGAGTTGTAACTGAATATATACCATATGTTAATTCAGTAAGCGTCGGTGTGTGGATAGCCAATGGTTCCAGGGATGAGAACTTAATTAATAATGGTATTTCACATTTTATAGAACATATGATGTTTAAAGGAACTGATAAAAGGTCGGCAAAAGATATTGCCGAGAGCATCGAGGAAATCGGCGGGCAGATAAATGCCTTTACAGGCAAGGAATCTACCTGCTATTACGTAAAAGTATTGGACAGTCATCTTGATATTGCCATAGATGTTTTATCGGATATGCTTTTAAATTCCATCATGAACGATAGCGATATAGAGAGGGAAAAAGGAGTAATATTAGAAGAAATAAATATGTATGAGGATTCTCCGGAGGATTTGTCTACAGATTTGCTCTCAAAAGCCATGTGGCCGGATTCCTCCGTAGGATATCCCATTTTAGGCAATCAGGACACTTTAAAAAGCTTTGACAGCCGTATAATAAAGGAATACATTAATAACAACTATGTAGCCGATAATACTGTAATATCGATTGTAGGAAATTTTGATATCAATAAAGTGATGTCCCTTATTTCAGAAAAATTTGCGGAATGGAATGTTACAAAAAGAGATGTCAGCTATGATGCGCCTGAAATTAAAAAGTCGGTGCTTACAAAATACAAGGATATAGAACAGGTACATCTGTCATTGGGGCTTAAAGGACTCGAGATGGGAAATGATGATGTCTATACTCTCCTTGCCATCAATAATATTTTCGGCGGAGGCACCAGTTCGCGGCTGTTTCAAAAGATAAGAGAAGAAAAGGGATATGCCTATTCCATATATTCATATCCTTCCTCATACAGAAATATAGGGTATTTTTCAATTTATGTAGGGATGAATCCTTCCTATGTTAAGGATGTTATAAGCCTTATACAGGATGAAATTGAAGAGATTAAAGTAAAGGGTGTAAGTGAAACAGAACTTAAAAAATCCAAAGAGCAGCTGAAGGGAAATTATATTCTGGGGTTGGAGAGCACCAGCAACAGGATGTTTGGGATCGGAAAATCAGAACTTTTATTGGGGAAAATTAACGAGCCTAAGGAAATACTGGACAAAATAGATGCAATTACCCACGAGGACGCAAAGAGGATAATAAAAACTGTATTTGAAAATGGTATTATAAGCTCGGCAGCGGTAGGAAAGATTGATAAAAAGATGAATATCGAAGGCCTTTTATTATGACGGATGAAAAAATAATCGTACAGATTAAAAGGACTGACAACGCCAAGGATTTGCCTCTTCCTAAGTATATGAGTTCACAGGCTGCCGGTATGGACTTGTATGCAAATATCGAGGACAGTATAATTATCCCCCCGGGAAAATTCAAAACCATTTCAACAGGAATTATGATTGCCCTGCCAAAGGGCTATGAAGCCCAGGTAAGACCAAGAAGCGGGCTGGCATTCAAACACGGCATTACGGTCTTAAACAGCCCGGGCACTGTGGATGCAGATTACCGGGGAGAAATAAATATAGTTTTAATAAATTTAAGTGAAAAGGATTTTACCGTCAATAGGGGGGACAGAGTGGCCCAGATGGTAATAAATAAAATTGAATATGTAAGCTTTGAAGAAACCGATGCCTTGCCCGAAAGTGAAAGGGGCAGCGGCGGTTTCGGGTCGACGGGAATATAGGCTCTTAATCCTATATGATTAAGCCAGCATCTTAATTTAATAGATTAAGATGCTTTTTTATATAATAGGAAAGTTATCTTTCCTATTATATAAAAACGAGGATTGCAAAGGACGGGACGTCCTTGCCGTCAAGTGGGGGCGCTCAATAAAAATGCCTTGGCATTTTTACGTCGAAGGGGTACATAGGTCCCTTCGATAAGTTGCATAGCAGCTTTTTTATCGGAGTTACATAACAATAATAATATTATGTAAATAAAGAATATTTTTAAAAGTTGTGCATATAAATTTACTGTATATTTCTATGATTTTACAGTAATGAACATGACATCTGGTACAAGCATAAAATTTGGTCAAGCTATAAAGTGGCTTTTATATAATTTTATAAAGATACGAGAGGTGATGGTTGGTGAAATCAAATAATAGGATGAGCTATGAAAAAATAGGCAAAAAGAAGCTGAGCGAAATAGGGGGACAGGAAATCATTAATCTATACGACGGAGGAAAATTAGGAGTGGTGGCTGACGTTGATTTGCTTATAGATGACGAAACAGGTTATATAGAGGCTCTCTTGATTCCGGATACAAAGAGTCTTTTTTCAATATTTTCAAATAAGAATTATATAGAGGTGCCTTGGGAGTCGGTAAAAAAGATAGGCCAGGACACTTTGATAGTGGAACTTAATGAAAAAATAAACAGAAAATAATAAAGCTGTAAAAGGGCATAGTATAACTGTGCTCTTTTGAATATATAAAAACCGGGTGGATAAAATATACCTATGAGTAAAATTAGAGGTGATTTCGTGAGAAGCCATGAGCAAAAGGATGGTAATGAAGTACATAAGTCATGTGAAAATGATAATATAAATAAGGAGTTAAGCAATATCAAGGAATTAGGAGAGACCAGGCTGCCTGATGAAGGCAAAAGCAATATTCATACCCTCACAATAATAGGGCAGATAGAAGGACATGTGATGGTTTCGCCCCAGACAAAATCTACCAAATACGAACATGTAATACCTCAGCTGGTGGCAATAGAAGAAAGCAAGGAAATAGAAGGCCTGTTGGTTATATTAAATACTGTAGGCGGAGATGTGGAAGCGGGCCTTGCTATAGCGGAAATGATAAGCAGCTTAAATAAGCCTACGGTGTCTCTAGTTATTGGCGGCGGTCATAGCATAGGTGTCCCCCTTGCCACATCGGCAGATTTCTCATTTATATCTCCTACGGCGACCATGACGGTGCATCCTATAAGAATGAATGGGCTTATAATTGGCGTACCCCAAACTTTTGAATATTTCAGAAAAATGCAGGATAGGATATTATCCTTTGTAGAGAGGACTTCCAAAATTTCAAAGGTAAAACTTATGTCCTTAATGCAGCAAACAGATGACTTATTAAATGACATGGGTACCATTTTAATCGGAAAGCAGGCAGTAGATTTAGGGATTATAGATGAAGTAGGCGGTATCAGCGATGCAATTAAAAAACTCAATGAATTGATTGAAAAAAGGAAAGGACAGAACCCTTAATACTAATGTTACGTTACTTGCAACTTGGAATAAAACGTTATAAAATGAAATTACGGATAATAAAAAGGTGTTAGTAATTACTAACACTTTCTTATTACGCAGTAACAAGGTTCTTGGGTCCGCTAACAATTTTCGATTCTATAGTGGGTGGGGTTTTATTTAAAGGGATTTATTTTTTTTTGCAGAATAAGTAATTGGGTGGTGATAATATGAATACTAAGAAAAGAAAGAAATCATTACAAAAATCAAAATTAATATATGAAATATACGGAGTACTATTAATATCAATAGCTGTATTATCATTTATAAGCATTTATTTTAATTCAGCCGGAATATTAGGTTATTATACCGGATTGTTCATAAAAGGGATTTTTGGTTTCGGAGGCTATATAGTGCCCTTCTTTATACTAATGCTGGGAATAGGGTTCATTGTAAAACAGGATAAAATCAATATCAAACTTAAGTTTTATGCTATTTGTGCCCTGTTTTTATTTTTAATACTCATAATAGAAGTAAAAAGAGCATATATCGCAGAGGAATTAACCATACTTGAAAGAATAACCCTTGCCTATGAAGCAGGACAAGAGGGTATAGGCGGTGGTGCTGCCGGAGAAATTATGGCTTACCCTGTTGTAAAGCTTTTAGGGGAAACAGGTGCTTATTTGTTTGCCTCAACCTTTGTAATTATCAATATACTTATAATAACCAACGCATCAATATATAAGATGATGAGTACCATTAAAAACAGATTCAAGAAAATATTTTTATCAGTAAAAACCCTTATCATGAACTTCAATATCAAACCCGCCGAAAGAAGCGCTGAATTAAAAGCAGCTGTCGGTGCACATTCGCCTGAGGAAGCTCTTTCGGTAAGCTTAAAGGGTGAAGACAAAAAAGAATACATAGATGATATAAATAAAAAGATAAAGATACTGGATTTCTTCAAATCCTCCGAGACCCAGGACAATAACGAGGGACCAGGAACTATGGAAGAATCCTTCTTAGAAGAAATGAAACCGGCGGAATTGAAGGAAGTACACAGAACCGGAGTCAAGAAGGAAGAAAAAGTACATAAATTAGAAAAATTAGATATTAAAAAGGAAGAAAAAATAACCGAAGAGATAAGTGAAAGCGCAAAGCAGGTGCCTCCCGTGTATAAATATCCGCCTATCAGTCTTTTATATAACTCTTCGGGTGCTAAAAATGCAGGAGATAAAAAAGAGCTTATAAACAATGCAAAGATATTGGAAGAAACCTTGGAGAGCTTTGGAGTTGAAGCAAAGGTTGTTCAGGTAAGCAGGGGACCGGTTATCACCCGTTACGAGCTGCAGCCCAGCCCTGGCGTCAAGGTAAGTAAAATTGTGAATTTATCCGATGACATAGCCTTAAACCTGGCAGCCCAGGCTGTAAGAATTGAAGCTCCCATACCAGGAAAGGCTGCCGTTGGTATAGAAATACCCAATAAAGAGATTTCGGTTGTATATTTAAAGGAAATAATCGAATCCAAAGAGTTTACCGATAACTCCTCCCCCCTTACATTTGCCTTGGGAAAGGACGTTGCAGGCAATTGCGTCATAGCTGATATGGCGAAAATGCCCCATCTTTTGATCGCCGGCGCTACAGGGTCTGGAAAAAGCGTATGTGTGAACGCACTGATAACCAGTATATTGTATAAATCCCCGCCTGAAAAAGTAAGACTTTTGATGGTAGATCCAAAGATGGTTGAATTAAGCACCTATAACGGTGTTCCCCATTTGCTTATTCCTGTCGTTACCGATGCCAGGAAATCCGCAAGCGCTCTTAACTGGGCAGTGCAGGAGATGACAAACAGATATAAGCTCTTTGCCGACAATAATGTAAGAAATATTGAAAGCTACAACAGCCTGATATCTCAGAAGAATCCCGAGGGAATACTGCCTAAAATAGTAATTATAATAGATGAATTAGCAGACCTTATGATGGTGGCTCCAAATGATGTGGAAGATTGCATATGTAGGTTAGCACAAATGGCGAGAGCTGCCGGAATGCATCTGGTTGTGGCAACACAGCGGCCTTCAGTCGATGTATTGACAGGCGTAATTAAAGCAAACATACCGTCAAGAATTTCCTTTGCCGTTTCAAGCCAGATAGACTCAAGGACTATTTTGGATATGTCTGGTGCCGAAAAGCTCTTGGGCAAGGGCGATATGCTCTACTACCCGGTGGGTGAATCAAAACCTCAAAGGGTTCAGGGAGCCTTTATTACCGAAAAAGAAGTAGAAAAGGTTGTAAGCTTTGTAAAGGAGCAGTACGTGCTTCAATATAAAGAAGAAATAATGGATGAAATCGAAAATACAAATAGTGGCTCTGATGATGCTGATGATATGCTGCCTGAGGCAATAAAAATCGTGGTTGAGACAGGACAGGCTTCCGTATCCTTGCTTCAAAGGCGTTTAAGAGTCGGCTACAACAGGGCGGCAAGGCTCATTGACAGCATGGAGCACCGCGGAATCATAGGCGGATACGAAGGAAGCAAGCCAAGACAGGTTTTGATTTCGAAGGAAGAGTATGAAGAACTCATATAATTATTCTAAAATGGTAAAAAATGTATTTCCTAGGAAATGGAAATTAAATAATGCAGTTTATTTTTGACACCTATTATTTAATATTATATACTCTTTATGTACATGATTTGGAAGGAGAGGCAGCATTGACGCAAAAACTAAATGTAGGCATGGTATCCCTAGGGTGCGATAAAAATCGTGTGGATGCCGAATTAATGCTGGGTTCATTAATAAGCAGCAATTATAACATTGTAAGAGACGAAGAAGAAGCTGACATAATAATAGTCAACACCTGCGGTTTTATAGAATCTGCCAAGCAGGAATCCATCGATGCTATTTTGGAGTACTCAAAAAAGAAGGATGATGGACGCTTAAAGGTTCTAATTGCCTCGGGATGCCTGGCTGAACGTTACAGCGACGAATTGATGGAGGAAATCCCCGAATTGGATGCAGCTGTCGGCACCGGCGATTACATGAAAATTGAAGGCATTATAGATGAAGTAATTAAAGATAAAAAAAGGGTTAAGAGGATCGGCAATATAGATTATGATGTGGATCTTGAAGGCAGCAGAGTATTAACCACTCAGAAGTTTACAGCTTATGTTAAAATTGCCGAGGGCTGCAATAACAGCTGCAGCTACTGTATAATACCAAAACTAAGGGGTATATACAGAAGCCGCTCTTTAGGCAATATTGAAAGGGAAGTAAAGCAGTTAGCCCAAAATGGGACTAAGGAAATAATTCTTGTAGCCCAGGATATAACAAAATACGGTAGTGATTTATACGGAAGGAAAATGCTTGTATCACTCATTAAAAAATTGTCCCTTATATCTGAAATCGACTGGATAAGGCTTATGTATTGCTATCCCGAGGATGTAGATGACGAGCTGATACAGGAGATAAAAAACAATGATAAAGTGTGTAAATACATTGATCTTCCCCTGCAGCATATAAATGATGAAATTCTTTATAATATGAGGCGTTTAAGCAATAAGAAAGGTATCACAAGCTTAATCAATAAATTAAGGGAAAACATACCTGATATTATCATAAGGACATCTTTGATTGTAGGCTTTCCTGGTGAGACGGATGAACAATTCAATGAATTATATGATTTTCTGGCCCAATATCAGTTGGACAGAGTAGGGGTTTTTATTTATTCCCAGGAAGAGGATACAGAGGCTGCACTCTATAAAAACCAGATAGATGAAAAGACGAAAAAGAAAAGGCAAAGAAACCTGATTTCTCTTCAAAAGAAGATATCAAGAAACAAGAACAAAGCCAATATAGGAAAAACCTTCAGAGTACTTGTAGACGGCACAAATGACAAGGGTATGATAACGGGGAGAACCTATGGTGACGCACCGGATATAGACGGCCGTATATATATAACAAAGGGTGCGGACTTGAAACTAGGCGAATTTGTGGATGTTAATATCAAAGAAGCTTACGATTATGATATGGCAGGTGAGGTAAATTATGAATCTAGCTAATAAACTTACAATTTTAAGGATAATCTTAATACCTGTATTTTTAATCCTTCTGACATTGAAAGTACAATATGGTGTATACTTAGCAACAGCCGTATTTATAATCGCAGCTTTGACTGACAAGCTGGACGGTTATATTGCCAGAACAAGAAATCAAATTACCACTTTGGGTAAATTCATGGATCCTCTTGCGGATAAATTGCTGGTAGCAGCAGCACTCATATCCCTTCTGGAGTTACAGAAACTGTCTACCTGGGTGGTTTTAGTCATTATAGCAAGGGAGTTTGTAATAACAGGCTTAAGAGCAGTTGCGGCTACAGAGGGTGTAGTAATTGCCGCCAGCTGGTGGGGTAAATTAAAGACCACTGTGCAGATTATCGCAATAATCGCAGTCCTTATAGACATACCTTATTATAATGTTCTGGTATGGATTGCGGCAGTTATTACAATTATTTCAGGTGTGGATTACATATATAAGAACAGGATGATTTTCAAGTTTCAATAGTATATTTTTAATTTTATATGTTTATCAGGCTTATAATATGGAAATCATTTCTAATGTAATTGGTTCATTTGTGACTAAAAAGCCTTAAAATTTCTCATATACATAGCTTAAAGTATTTGACCATGGGAATTTAATGTTGTATAATCGAATAAAGAACATTTGTTCGCTTAACTTAGAAAGGCGGGTGATCCGGTTTAACCGGAAATAATTATGAATAGTGATAAATTAAAAGCTTTGGAAATGGCATTAAATCAGATAGAGAAGCAATTTGGAAAAGGGTCGATAATGAAGCTGGGAGAATCTGCGGCAAGGCTTAATGTGGAGACCATATCCACAGGCTCCTTAGACCTTGACATCGCTTTAGGCATAGGTGGAGTTCCGAGGGGCAGAGTCGTTGAAGTATACGGACCTGAATCCTCAGGTAAAACTACCGTCGCCCTGCATATAGTTGCAGAGGCTCAAAAAGCGGGCGGCTCGGCGGCCTTCGTTGATGCGGAGCATGCGCTGGATCCCGTATATGCAAAAAATTTAGGCGTAGACATAGATAATTTGATAGTGTCCCAGCCGGACACAGGAGAACAGGCATTGGAGATTTGCGAAGCACTTGTCAGGTCAGGAGCAATAGATGTAATAATAATCGACTCTGTTGCTGCATTGGTGCCGAGGGCTGAAATAGAAGGTGAAATGGGAGATGCCCATGTAGGCTTGCAGGCAAGGCTTATGTCACAGGCTTTAAGGAAACTTGCCGGTGCAATAAGCAAGTCAAAATGCGTGGCAATATTTATAAATCAGCTTCGTGAAAAGGTTGGCATAATGTTTGGCAATCCCGAAACTACTCCCGGAGGCCGTGCCTTAAAATTCTATGCTTCTGTAAGACTGGATGTAAGAAAAGTAGATACCATAAAGCAGGGGGAAGATATATTAGGCAACAGGACCAGGGTTAAAGTGGTTAAAAACAAAGTGGCTCCTCCATTTAAACAGGCAGAGTTTGATATTATATACGGCAAAGGCATATCAAAGGAAGGAAACATCCTTGATGTGGGGGTTGCCAATGAAATAATCCAAAAAAGCGGAGCCTGGTTCTCATACGGAGATCAGAGATTGGGACAGGGAAGGGAAAATGCAAAGCAATTCCTTACTGAAAATCCCGAGGTAGCTTTGGAAGTGGAAAACAAGATAAGAGAAAAATATAACCTTAAAGTGAGCAGGGCAGAAAAAATTGATGAAGTTGCCGCCAAATAGGCCCTTTATATAAAGGTGCCTTTTTTTCGTGGGTCCAGCATGGGCGCGATATAATGTATTCTGGGGATGATTCATTGGTAATTACATCGGTTACAAAACAAAAGAAAGCCGGCAGATTCAATATATTTGTAGACGATGAGTATATGTTCAGCGCCGGTGCCGACGATATATTGGAATATGGCATAAAGGAAAAGGCTGCATTTAACGAAAGGGATTTAAAAGCAATAATTCATCAATGCAAGTATAAGCAGGCTTTTAATAAGGCCATAAAAATGCTTTCCCTTCGATGCAAAAGCGAATATGAAATAAGAAAGAAGCTTCTAAGTGAATTTGATAATGAAGTAATAGACAGGGTTATAGAAAGGCTTAAGGAGCTTAGATATATCGATGATTTAGAATATACAAAGCAGTATATAAAGGATAAAATCTCCCTTAATATGCTGGGGAAAAACAGGGTGAAAAACGATTTAAGAAAAAAAGGTATTGATATCAATATCATAAACGGCGTACTGGCTGTTACTCAGGGCGATGACATCGAAATAGCTGTAAAAGTCATTGAAAAAAAGCTTAGAGTAACAAAGGAACAAATAAATGATATAAAAACAAGGCAGAAAATATACAGATTTTTAATTTATAGAGGCTTTGAATATGAAGTGGCATCTGTAGCAATAAACAGATACATTGAGCATCAAGATTTTTGTGATGATGTTTGATGGCTATTTTACTGGATTTTTGGGTATTAATATAATGCTGTAATATTCTAAAAGTATATAAATATTAAACAGGTAACGCTATAGTAACTTGACATAAAATTAAAATAGTTATAAAATTAATACAAATACTGGTTTATGATTTCAACTTTTTGCCAAAATATAATATGACGTATATATGCTTGCCTGGAGTTTCCTATTAAACCGAGGTTGCTCGGTTTAATATTTTGTAATTTTAAAGTAAGGAGGTGTTTGAAGATAAGTATATTTGACTATATAATACCAATTGCAGTTGGAATAATTACCTTTCTTATAGGTTATTTTGTAAGAAAGAATGTAGCAGAAGGAAAAGTTTCCAATGCTGAAGAAGTAGCAAAGAGAATTGTCTCTGAGGCTGAAAAAGACGCCGAATCTAAAAAACGTGAAGCTGTACTTGAAGCCAAGGAAGAGGTTCACAAGTTAAGAAGTGAACTGGATAAAGAGACAAGGGAAAGAAGAGCAGAACTTCAAAGAATGGAAAGAAGGCTTCTTGGCAGGGAAGAAACCCTGGACAGGAAAGTAGAGACCCTTGAACAAAAAGAAGAAGGTTTAAATAAAAGGCAAGAAGAAATACAGAGCATTCAGGATGAAATTCAGGAGTTATATAAAAAGCAGGTAGCGGAGCTTGAAAGGCTTTCAGGTTTGACTTCAGAAGAGGCTAAAGAATTATTGCTCAATGATATCAAAAAGGAAATTAAGCACGAAGCTGCTATGATGATAAAGGATATTGAAACCAAAGCTAAGGAAGAAGCGGACAAGAGGGCAAAAGAAATTATAGCATATGCAATTCAAAGATGTGCCGCTGACCATGTTGCAGAAACAACGGTATCCGTTGTTGCCCTTCCGAATGATGAGATGAAAGGAAGAATCATAGGAAGAGAAGGAAGAAATATCAGAACTCTTGAGACGTTAACCGGTATTGATTTAATAATTGATGATACTCCCGAAGCAGTAATATTATCCGGGTTTGATCCAATAAGAAGAGAAGTTGCAAGAATAGCGCTTGAAAAACTCATTGCCGATGGAAGGATTCATCCGGCAAGAATTGAAGAGATGGTGGAAAAGGCTAAGAAGGAAGTAGATAATGACATTAAAGAAGAAGGTGAACAAGCAACCTTTGAAACTAGTGTCCATGGACTCCATCCGGAGCTTATCAAGCTTTTAGGAAGATTGAAATACAGAACCAGCTATGGACAGAATGTACTTAAACATTCCATAGAAGTTTCTCATTTGTCAGGATTAATGGCAGCTGAATTAGGAGCGGATGTAATGCTGGCTAAAAGAGCCGGATTACTTCATGATATCGGTAAGGCTGTTGACCACGAAGTTGAAGGCCCTCATGTTAACATAGGGGCTGATATCGCAAAGAAATATCACGAATCACCGAGTGTCATTCATGCAATACAGGCACACCACAACGACATAGAGCCTCAGACTATCGAGGCCGTGATCGTTCAGGCCGCAGATGCCATATCTGCAGCAAGGCCGGGTGCAAGAAGAGAGACACTGGAAGCTTATATTAAGAGATTAGAAAAATTGGAAGATATCGCCGATTCATTTGAAGGCGTAGAAAAATCCTTTGCAATCCAAGCGGGCAGAGAAATCAGAATAATGGTTAAACCAACTGAAGTCGATGATGCTGAGTCAGTACAAATTGCAAGAGATATAGTTAAGAAGATTGAAAGTGAACTGGAATATCCGGGTCAGATTAAAGTAAATGTTATAAGAGAGACAAGAGCAATTGAATATGCAAAATAGTTCTGAAAATAAGAGAAGTTAAGCTTCTCTTATTTTTTTACAAAAATATTACGTTATAATACAAATTTGAATATAAAAATACAAAAAAAGAAGGATATTTTTTATCGATGTAGAATTAGTTAAATATTCAGCTATCAGTTAAAATTACATTTTTGGAGGGTTATATTTATGGAAGTATTAAAAGTTTCAGCAAAATCAAATCCAAATTCTGTTGCGGGGGCTCTGGCAGGTGTGCTGAGGGAAAGAGGAGAAGCGGAAATTCAGGCGATTGGAGCAGGAGCTATTAATCAGGCAGTAAAGGCAGTTGCAATAGCAAGGGGTTTTGTGGCCCCAAGCGGTATTGACCTAATTTGCATACCGGCTTTTACCGATATTACAATAGATGGCGAAGAAAGGACTGCCATTAAACTGATAGTACAACCCAGATAGGTAATGTTAATGCCTGCTTAGTAAAATGAGCAGGTTTTTACTTTTAAGGAATAAGTATATTATCATGCAGGAAGTATATAAATATATTGCTGAATTTTTTAAATATTAAATTTAAATTTTACAAAATTTTGGAGGTTATATTATGAGCCGGGCAGATTTACATATACATTCAAAATTTTCGGATGGACAGCTGACACCTGAAGAAATTATTGACTGGGCTTTGTTAAAAGGCTTAAAAGCAATATCCATAACAGATCACGATACTATATCGGCTATTGATATTGCAGAAAATTATGCTAAAATTAAAGGGATAGAGGTTGTGCCTGGTATTGAACTCAGTACCGAATATGAGGGTGCAGAAGTTCACATACTTGGTTATTTTTTTGACTATCATTGCCAGAGCCTTAATAATTTAATTGATAAGCTTAAAAACAGCAGAGCGGACAGAGCTAAGAAAATGGTTGAAAAACTGAAAAAAATGGGGATTAGCATTGAATACAGCGATATCGACGTCGATAAAAGTGGTATTTCTTCAATCGGAAGACCCCATATTGCAAGAGCTCTTATAAAGAAGGGATACTGCTTAAGCATTGAAGAAGCTTTTGATAAATACATTGGGTATAATAAGCCGGCCTATGCAGAGCGATATAAAATATCGCCTTTTGAAGCCATAAAGCTGATAATTGAATGCGGAGGTTTTGCATCCCTGGCACATCCAGGGCTAATAGTTCATATTGAAAAGGAGAATCTTATTAAGAAGCTCAAAAACTGGGGCTTAGGGGGAATTGAAGTATTTCATACCCGCCACAGTGACGAGGATTCGAATTACTTTAATAGTATTGCTTTGAGGCTTTCATTGATTGCTACCGGCGGCACCGATTGTCACGGTGAGCTTATAAATGGTGAACCCATAATCGGGAAGGTTACTGTTCCTTATGAAAATGTAGAGCTTATAAAGAATTCAATCATACATGGGAATTAAATTACAAAACGAGGTGACATAAGTGTCTGATTATAAAAGAATAGTAGTAAAAGTGGGAACATCCACCCTTACACACCCAAGCGGAAAGCTAAACTTACTGAGGATAGAAAGACTGGCCATGGTTTTATCCGATCTTGCCAATCAGGGAAGGGATATAGTGCTGGTTACATCAGGTGCCATTGGTGTGGGTATGGGGAAACTGGGGTTTGAAGAAAGGCCCACTGATATAGCATTGAAGCAGGCACTGGCTGCCGTAGGCCAGGGTATGCTCATGCAGATATATGAAAAAATGTTTTCTGAATTTGGACGAGTAGTAGCGCAAATACTTATAACAAAAGAAGATATTTTCTTTGAAGACAGAAATAAAAATGCAATGAATACCTTCAATGAATTATTGAGGCATGGAATAATACCAATTGTTAATGAGAACGATACTATAGCTACCGATGAAATAAAAATAGGCGATAATGATGTTTTATCGGCTTATGTTGCTAAGCTTTTAAATGCAGATTTACTTATTATATTATCGGATATAGACGGCCTGTATGATAAAGACCCAATTTTCAAAGATGCCAAATTGATAAGCAGGGTAACCAATATAGATGAAAAAGTAAAGGGCATTTCAAAGGGCTCAAATACAAATTTAGGTACCGGCGGAATGAGAACCAAAATAAATGCTGCACAGATTACAATGGAAAGCGGTATAGCTATGGTCATTGCAAACGGAAACCGCCCGGATAATATTTATGATATATTGGAAGGCAAGGATATAGGAACACTTTTTAAACCGGAATGATAAATTGACGTAAGCTTATAAGGAATCATATATTTTAATCAGAAATGCAAATAATAATTGTAATTATATCCTAGGTTTTTTAAAGGAGATGAGACTATGAACAACACTTATAACAATCCGTTGATTTCAAGGTATGCAAGCCGGGAGATGTCTGAGATATTCTCTTCGGATATGAAGTTTACTACCTGGAGAAAATTATGGATTGCGCTGGCAGAGGCCCAAAAAGAACTGGGGCTTAATATAACAGACGAACAAATAAATGAAATGAAAAAATTTCAAGATAACATAAATTATGAGGTAGCTGTAAAAAGGGAGAAGGAAACAAGGCATGATGTTATGTCCCATGTTTTTGCCTATGGAGAGCAGTGCCCATTAGCGCGCCCCATAATTCACCTTGGCGCCACCAGCTGCTATGTGGGAGATAATACCGATCTTATAGTGATGAAAAAAGCTACAGAGCTTATAAGGAAGAAGCTTATAAATACTATTTTAACTCTAAAGGAATTTGCTGATAAATATAAAGCCCTTCCCACACTTGCCTTTACTCACTTACAGCCGGCACAGCTTACAACGGTAGGGAAAAGAGCTTCACTTTGGATTCAGGATCTTTTAATGGATTTGGAGTTTTTGGAATTTGAGCTTGATCATCTAAAATTCTTGGGTGTAAAAGGTACTACAGGAACCCAGGCAAGCTTTATGGAGCTCTTTGACGGTGATAATGAAAAGGTTAAAAGATTAGATGAAATGGTAACTAAAAAGATGGGCTTTGAAAATCATTTTGCCGTTACCGGACAGACATACCCAAGAAAGGTTGACAGCAGAATTTTAAATATACTATCCCATGTCGCCCAGAGCGCTTATAAATTTAGCAACGATTTGAGAATACTTCAGAATATGAAAGAAATTGAGGAGCCATTTGAAAAAAATCAGATAGGTTCATCTGCTATGGCGTATAAAAGAAACCCCATGAGAAGCGAGAGGATTTCCTCCCTTGCAAGGCATGTTATTATAACTGCCTTAAATCCCGCCATAACCTCATCCACTCAGTGGTTTGAAAGGACATTGGATGATTCGGCTAACAAGAGGATAACAATTCCTGAGGCCTTCTTAGCCTGCGATGGAATACTTAACTTATATATTAATGTAACCGACGGTCTGGTGGTATATGATAAGGTAATCACCCAGCATATATTAAATGAGCTTCCCTTTATGGCTACAGAAAACATTTTAATGGAAGCAGTAAAAAATGGGGGAGACAGGCAGGAGCTCCATGAAAGAATAAGGGTTCATTCCATGGAGGCTTCCAGGATGGTTAAACAGGAGGGGCTGCAAAACGATCTTATAGACCGCATATGTGCTGATCCGGAATTTAATTTAAATAAGGAAAAGGTATTGAGCATTTTAAAGCCGGAAAATTTTATAGGCCGTTCAAAAGAGCAGGTAGAGGAATTCATAGTTAATTACGTAAATCCCGCACTTGATAAATATAAAACACTGCAGGGAGTAGATGTTGAAATAAACGTTTAAATTATAAATAAAGGCTGCTGTCTAACTAATAATTCATTAGATTGCAGCCTTTTTACTATATTTTATATAATAAAAAGCCGGCAACGATAATATTGTTATCAGGTCAGATATAAAAATGCGATTTTTTTATGATTTCTCATTATCAGTTGAAAATTCATATCAAATGAAAATGGAAAAAAATGAATAATTTGATGTAAAATATTTCAAAATAATTAACATTATTTATCCACCGCTGTGAATTACATTGCATTAATAAATATACAGTCTATATGAAAAATATGTAGAACAGAGGTAATTATATCAACTTAAAATACAAAAATCAATATTAATATACTCTGTAAGTGCTGTTTAAAACAGCCTCAGAAGCACATTTGATATATTTACTTTTGTAAACTATAATTTGGGAGACTACAATTATATTATAAAAATGCAGATGTTTTTTACAGTAATTTAATGAAAATATGAGTTGACTGGTATAATTTAATCAGTTCATATGAAAATTATCCGGAGGATTATTATAATAATTATTAGATTAGCAAAGCCTAGCGATGTACAATCAATTGCAAATCGTAGGTTTTACTTCTACTGGTTTGGATATTGATGTATAGGTATTTGATAATAATCCATCAAGATTGTTTTATGAGAAATTAGGAGACAGAAGATACAATGTTTTGTATACATAATATATTTATGTAAAGCTAAAACGGGAATAAGTGACAGGAATATAAAATCAGCTATATGGAAATAATTATTTGCGTTTGAGAGACTATCCTGATGATGCTTTTGCAACCTATTTTTCAGGGACATCATCTTTCTACCACGTTAGTGTTGCAGATATGCGGCCTAACCGAACTATCACATGGACATATAATGGTTTTACTTATACACTAACAAGAGATGAGTGCTACGGTCTCTTTGCAGATACTTTGTGGTTTCAAGAACATAATATCCCAACAAGTGTGCTATCAACAGAATGGTTTCAAAGTACATTATGAGTGGTGATTGCGAAAATTACATCAAGGAAGCCTAATATGATATGAATGTCGGCAACCTGTTATTGAAGTCATTTTGGGCAAACGAAGCAATATTTCGGATTAGACCCCTTACTTTGGACAAGATCGCCCAATAACTACGAATATCTCAGTATTTTAAGATTTTATATTATGACTATAAACGTATAGCCATACTTTCAATTTCCTTTCCAAGGTTTTGAGCA